>JAYVXS010000164.1:0-4888 GCA_043784965.1 Bdellovibrionales bacterium | reverse complement strand
AGTAGCGACAGTAGCGACAGTAGCGACAGTAGCGACTGTAGCGACACTGGTGTCTTTCGTACTTTGCCCATAAGCGCTGATTGTAAACTTAGACTCTTAAGCTGTTAAGTCATTTTTTTGCTATTCTAGACGTCTTTTCCGCAATTAATAATAATTTAATATTTCGCACTGACAGATCCTCACCCAAACTAATAGGGTAGCAATCATGCCTTTACCTTTACCTTTACCTTTACCTTAAGCAAGAACAAAGCCAATTATCGGATTCAAAAAGGTCACTATAATTAAAAGCCAGCATAAATAATTTAATAGATGGTATTTTTAGGCTTTTAAAATGACTCGATCTTGAGTATCCTTTTGCATGTTTTTAAAAAATGACCCTTCCTGCTCATGAATAAAAATCAAATTCTAATTGTGGCCGAAAAACCTTCAGTGGCGCGCGATATCGCGAAAGTTCTTAAGGCAACAAGCGCTCATCGAGGTTACTTTGAAGGCAAAACCCATATTGTCACCTGGGCTATAGGGCATCTCGTTACTTTACCAGAGCCCCATCAAATTAATACAAAATGGAAGACCTGGAGCTTCTCACAACTGCCAATGTTACCAACCCATTGGCCATTGATCGCTTCTGCAAAAACCATTGAGCAATATGAAGTCGTAAAAA
The DNA here is from genome assembly GCA_043784965.1 of Bdellovibrionales bacterium. Lineage (GTDB taxonomy): Bacteria > Bdellovibrionota > Bdellovibrionia > Bdellovibrionales > JAMPXM01 > JAYTQQ01. Next base: position 4,227 of record JAYVXS010000164.1, on the reverse strand, counting down.
AGCTTCTTACTGAATGTCCTTCGGTAATTTGCGCCACAGATGCGGGCCGAGAAGGCGAACTTATTTTTCGCTACATTTATGAATTAGCTGATTGTCAGAAACCAGTGAAACGCCTTTGGATTTCATCACTCACTACGCAAGCCATTGAAACTGGGTTGAGTAAATTGCGCGACGCCAAAGAATTCGATTACCTGGCTGATGCGGCAAGGGCAAGAAGCCGGGCCGACTGGCTAGTTGGCATGAACCTTTCACGTGCTTATGCGCTCAAGTCACAAGAGCCCTTATTTGTCGGCAGAGTGCAAACCCCAACGCTTGCGATGATCGTTGAAAGAGATCTTAAAATTCGCGATTTTATTCCTGAGACTTATGAAATAATCGAGGCACAGTTTTACGCTGGCGGCGACTATAAGGCTACCTATCTAGGCGAGCGAGATCAAATTAAAAAACCGATATCGACAGCAAAAGAAATGCGCTTTCCTGTAAAATCTGCGCAAATAAATGAAGTCCTTCTGCGCCTTGCAAAAGCTCAATGCGAAATTCTCTCAAGCGATGCAAAGAAAACACTGACCCCGCCTCCACTTCTGTATGATCTCACCGAGCTACAAAGAAATGCCAATATGGTTTTTGGCTTTTCAGCAACGCGCACTCTAGAGCTCGCGCAAAGTCTATATGAAAAACACAAATTAATTAGTTATCCGCGAACTGGTAGCCAGCATCTTTCGGTGAGTGTAGCACAGACATTGCCAGACATTGTAATGGCAATTCGCGAGCCCTATCATGATTTGATTGAAGGCTTTACTGGGACAACGCCATTGAGCGCACGCTTTGTCGACGATTCACAGGTCACCGATCACCATGCGATAATTCCAACCGGAAAGCCCGGACCACACCGCGGACTAAGCACTGAAGAAAACCAGATATACGATTTGATTTGCCGAAGGCTTTTATCCGCCTGGCAGCCTGACCATATTACTGAGGTAACCAATCTGCTGACGATATGTCAGCAACTCGATATATTCAAGAGCACCGGCATAGTAGTGGCTCAGCTTGGATGGAAAAAGCTTGCCGTCACCTCTCGCGAAAGAAATGCAGCTAAACTTTTGCCAAACGGCTTAACTCCTGGCCTAAATGTCAAACTTCAATCTGCCGCTGCAGTACTTAAAAAAACCGAAGCGCCGCCACATTTGAACGATGCAACATTGCTGACTCTGATGCAGACAGCCGGTAAAAATATCGATGATCACGAATTGGCTCGCGCAATGAAGGATTCGGGCCTCGGCACTCCTGCTACCCGAGCTGGCATCATAGAAACCCTATTGTCACGAAACTATGTTGAGCGCAGAGCAAGATCAATAGTTGCAACAACGCTCGGTCACCGGGTGATTGAAATTGTGCATCCTTCTGTCAAAAGCCCTGAACTAACCGGGCGCTGGGAAAAGAAACTCACTGACATTCAGCTCGGCAAAGAATCGCTTAAAAAGTTCATTGCCGATCTCGAAAGCGAAATCACCGAGCGAATTTCTGAAATTCGTAATCAAAAATTTGCCGGAGCTGAGCCATTAAAACAAGAAGCGCCAAGGCCACAACCCCAACAATCAAAGTCCTTTGGACTAGCTCAAAGATCAGAAACTAATGTGCCAGAGACTCGGCCAACAGCAGCTTGGGCGCAAAACACTCCTATGAGAAAAGCATCGCTCGCTAAAGATTCAGCTCAAAACCTGCTTACTGAAAATTCTAACCAAGGCTTTTTGGCTGCGATTCCAGCGCCTATAAAGTCAACAAATGCGCTGCTAGAAAGAACGCAAAAAGAGATTCATCAGAAAGAGAAAACTTCATCTGAAAATCTCTCACTTCTATTGAAGTGCCGCTTTGGCTTCGAAACATTTAGACAGTCCCAAGAGCGCGTCTGCCAAGCGGTAGTCAATGGACAAAATGTTTTACTGGTGATGCCTACAGGCGCTGGTAAATCTCTGTGTTATCAACTTCCTGGGATCGCCCGAGGCGGCACGAGTTTGGTTATCAGCCCGCTCATTGCCTTGATCGAAGATCAAGTAGCGAAACTTAAAACTTTGGGCTTTGCCGCTGAACGAATTCACTCAGGACGCTCCCGCGAAGATTCACGAAACATCTGTCGCAGCTATCTACAAAATGAACTTGATTTCTTGTTCATCTCACCAGAGCGCTTAGGCGTGCCTGGGTTCACAGAATTTCTTTCACGTATAGAACTAAGCCTCATTGCTGTAGATGAGGCTCACTGCATTTCTCAGTGGGGCCACGATTTTCGCCCAGACTATCGCTTACTTGGCGAGCGTATTAAGGAATTTGGCTCGACACCAATTATTGCAATGACGGCAACGGCCACACCCATCGTGCAAAATGATATATGCAAGCAACTTAATCTAACCAAAGAAACGCGTTTCATTGAAGGCTTTCGCAGATCTAACATCCATATTCAAGTGATTGAAGTTTCAAGTGGCGAAAGAATTGACGCCATCGTTAAAATATTGAAATCCAAAGAACGTATTCCTGCAATTGTCTATGCTCCGACTCGTAAAAAGACCGAAGAGTTTAAAGAAGCTTTAGCCGAGAAATTTCGCACCGGCGCCTATCATGCCGGAATGACCCCAGAGGCCAGGAGCCGAGTACAAACTGAATTTTTAAATGGCGGACTTGATGTTATTGTTGCCACTGTTGCTTTTGGCATGGGCATAGACAAAGCCAATGTACGGACGGTGGTTCATGCAAGCCTACCCGGAAGCGTTGAAGGCTACTACCAAGAAATCGGCAGAGCCGGTCGCGATGGCAAGGCTTCTAACGCCTATTTACTTTATTCATACGCAGACCAGAAGACCCATGAATTTTTTTTAGAAATGAATTATCCAGACGAAGGCTTTCTGCAGAAAATATTCAATCTGCTAACCGAGGACGCGAGAGAAAAAGACTATATTCGCAATCAATTAAGCTCTATGGACCTCGACATCTTTGAACGTGCCCTTGAACAACTTTGGGTTCACCGTGGAGTCATCATCGATCCAGACGAAAATATGAAGCGCGGACAAGCCACTTGGCTGGTGAACTATCGCGAGCAACTGAAGCAAAAAAAGGTCCAGTTGCAGCAAATTCTTTACTATGCGAATGGCGGAACTAATAAAAAATGCCGCATGCAAATGCTGGTCGCGCACTTTGGAGAGCGCATTGATGCCAATCTAGCCTGTGGTTGTTGCGACATTTGCAAGCCCGAATCGCAAGTCTCGTTTGTGACAAAACGGGCACTAAATGCAAAAGAGCAAAATTCAGTAAAGAATGTTTTTCTAATTCTGTCTTCTGAAAAAAATCTAGCGATGGGTCGACTCTTTGAGAAGCTATCTAGTGCGAATCCAAGTCTTAGTCGTGGTTTGTTTGAGAAGATCATTGCTGAACTCGGGCGCCTTTGTCAGGTCGTGATTTATGAAGATTCATTTGAGAAGAGTGGTGAAGTGATTCGCTATAGAAAAATTTCGCTTCATCCCGCTATTCAAAACAGAAGGCAGGATTTTGATTTCAGTTTTTTTCTCAGTAAACTTGAAATCTCTGGCCAAGAAGCTAAAGGACGCCCGGCAAAGAAAAAAGCAAATTCTAAAAAAGCCACTCGCAAAAAGACTAAAGTTCGAAAAAAACCAGCACATGAAAAAGCCCTAACACTCGCCACCAGTGACTCACCAGAGTTTAAGCGCATTCGTGAATGGCGACTTGCTCAGGCGAGACGCCTTGGCATTCCTGCATTTCGAATTTTATCTGATCGGGTGCTCAACGCCATTTGTGAACATCAACCCATAGACAAATCTGATCTCATTGAAATATCCGGAGTCAGTCAAAAGACTTGTGACCAATATGGCGATACAATCTTAGCGATGCTTCGATAGGACGCTAGCAGAGGGCTTAAAGCAAGAATTTTGCGCTGAGCTGAAGAGCTTACTATTCGGATCTTAAGGCCTCAATAACTTGAAGTTTTTCAGCCTTTATTGCCGGAAATATTCCGCTCAAGATTCCAACTACTAAAATTGAAATCACCGACAAAAGTATTGCGAACCAATCTACTATCCACTCAAACGGCAACATATTGACAAACTTTGTCGCTATTACAGCTATATAGAACTAGTTCGGAGTTAGGCAGCATTTTCATTCTTAGAGCTTGATTATTTTTTCTGATCTTTCATTGTTGAGTGGTGCAAACACTCACCAATATTC
>JAYVXS010000163.1:0-4891 GCA_043784965.1 Bdellovibrionales bacterium | reverse complement strand
ATTCGATTTAGAAGATTATACTGAGATTTGGTGATGCTGACTTTTTCAATTTCTTCCATAGGTAATTCCTCCGTAATTCGTATGCACACTTGAGCGTGTGTCGCGTCCCAGGTAATCGGCCCCCTCTTCGTCCCAGCTATTCAGCCCCCTGGTCTGTAGCAACATTTGCGTCACTATTTTTTTAATGTCAATTCAGTTTAAAATTTTTCGACAATTTTGCCGTTTAGACGGTAACTTTTTCCTTGGAAAATATGAACGATGGCATGTTCGAACATTCGGTCGATTGCTGCGTTGGCAATTACCGCCTCCGGAAAAACCTGACACCATTCTTCGACCGCTCGATTGCTTGTCAAAATCATCGCGGAGGTGTGCTTGCGACGATCCAATAAATCAAAAACTTCTTCGGCGATTTCGCGTGGGTAGCTGACCACTCCGAAGTCATCGTAAATCCAAAGCTTGGCCGAGAGAATTTTTTTAAATAATAAATCTAAAGTATTCTTCGCTCGAGCTTCAAAAATATCGGCCTGCAATTTTTTGGCAGATGTCCAATATACCTTGTGGCCTTGATGGATTGCGATTACCCCGAGTGCGGTTGCGAGGTGGCTCTTGCCTGTGCCGGGCGCTCCCAAAAACTGTACGATTCTATTTTGTTTTAAAAATGACAACGACCTCAGTTCTTCTAAACTTGATTGATCCGTCTTTTCATTAAATGAAAAGTCAAAACTTTCCCAAGTCTTTAATTCTGGGAATCTTGCCGTTGCTAAACGCGCCTTCAGCGAGTTCTCCTTCCTTGCGTCTAGTTCTCTCTCTAAGAGCCTAGACAGCCAATCTAAGCTCACGGCTTTCTTCGTTTTTGAGATAACCTCCTCAAGCTCCTGCGAGGCCGTGGCAAGCTTCAGCTGCCTCAACTGATTGCGAACAACTTCTAATTCCATATTACATTCCCTTCTTTTAGTGGACGGTTGTTGGTTCTATTTTTTTATTTATTAAATCTTTAACGTGGCGGGCGTATTCATCCCCCTGACTGGTGTACTTCGTCGGCGCTAACCTTTGGCTTTCAAACTTTTCTTTAAGATGTTTTTGCTTAAGGATATCAAGAATAATTTTTTCAACATATTTTGAAGAAAATTTGCCAAGGCGGTAGGCGTCGCCACAAGCCTGATCAATCAAATCGGTCGGATATTTCTTTTTTTCTAACGACAAGACTCCCCATAGAATCCGGGTATCGACAAAACCTTCACCTCGCATGATCAATGCCTTGATCAGAGCTTCGCAGTGAGGGCCGATCCTCCGCGCATGACTGATATACCCCTTGTTATTCTCTTCAATTTTTTGCCACGGTTTTTGCAGGTGAGGCTGAATAGCATGAGTTTGATTTTTATCTTTGATTCGATCGTAGGTCTCAACCAAAATGCCCTTAATATAAATCGACACTCGGGATTTCGAGCCAAGTAACACGCCCTCCTGGTCAATATGCTCGTCGGAGACGGCATAGTATTTATTTGCAAAACGTACAAAGCCGTCCTTGCGCACAACGGGATAAGTGACCTCTTCCTTCTCGTAGCAAGTTGGCGGCAAGGCTTTGAGTTGGCCTACTTCTTCATCGAGAAACATAGCAATTGGCTTAAGATCAGTCGTTCCATGGCGACGTTCGTTGGCAATGCTGCATTTCTTACTGATATATTCCTGCGCACTCTCAAACTTAAAACTGTCGGCATCATAAGCTTCAAATAGTCTGCGCGCATAGGGCATCATGCGCTCTACCTTGCCTTTCTTCTTTGGATCTTGCGGCGGCAGACACTCGATTCTAAAATTGTAATGTGCTGCCAATCTTTCAAAAGATGGATTTAAAGTTGGATCGTATTTATCTGCTTTAATTGCAAAGCACTTTGGATTGTCAGAAGTTAGCCGTCTCGGCACGCCGCCGATTTCTTGAAGCATACTCTCAATTGCATCCATTGTAACTTCAACACTGTTGGTCCAAACCAAACGAATCATCATGTAGCGAGAAAAGCCCATCACGCCAACAAACGCCCATAGCGTTCGCCACTCGCCAGTCGCTTTGTCGACGACATCTTTGAGCTTTCCCCAGTCCAAAATTAAAGCTTCGCCAGGCACATGGATGATTGGTCCTGAGACTTTAACTGAATTTCTATTTATCTTATCTAATTCGTGCCTAGAAATAAATCTATAAAAACTAGAGCGACCGATCTCGACATTGTTAAGCTCTTCAAAAATTGTGATTGGTGACCACTGCGCAGTCAGCCTATCAATAATCCAGTCTTTCTTTTCGAGAAGAATCTTATCTGCATCGCTGGTCTTTAGATTTCGCATATCTACAAATTCTGGAAAGACATTTTCTGGCGAGCTTGGAATTTTAACCAATCCAAAACTTTTACCTTCAGCGCTAAGATATTGAAATTCAATCCCCTTGGCCCTCACTGTACGAACTCGGTCCTTGCCGATCTTGAATTGTCGGCAAATGGATTTGACGCCGATGCCGTCACCAAGCTTTTCTAAAATATTGCGATCCATATTTTGCCTCCGTAGTTGTGCTTTCATGCTGATTCCCCCTTGATGATTTTAGGAGAAATCAGGCTAACACGACCAGGGGGCTGAATAGCTGGGAATGGTCACCTCAAAGAGGGGGCTACTTATCTGGGAATAGCCCCTTATTTTGGATACTCGCAGCTGGGGGCTGATTATGTGGGAATCAAACCCCTAAAAGGGGGGCCAAGTGTCTGGGACGGAACAGGCGACAGCCAAGTAAAAAGTTTTTACTACACCGGAAGAAGTTTTCTTTTTGTAAGCGATTATTCCCATTTTGGGGCTCCTTTGATAAGGAGATCCAATTCGGTCCTTTTAAATCGCAGACTTTTATCCAAGAGCTTGTACGCTTTAACCTTGCCTTGGTAGACCCACTTTCGAATTTGTTTCGGAGTGGTTCTAAGGTATTCCGCCGCCTCTTTTGTATTTAACCATATCAAAAAAATTTCAAAGATCTGAGAGCTTTTAGCATTAAGAACATGACTGTTCTTTGAGTTCATAATACTCCCGCTAGCCTTTTCAATCAAGGCTTCTAGAGATTTTATTTTCTCAAAATACAGCGCGAATAAAAAAATCAAGAGGTTCTTATGTTATCCACAGAAGTCTCTGTGGATAACTCGCTGGAAACCCTTGAAGCTTTCTTTTTGGAAGCATCAAGAAGGCCGTGGAGCTCTCGAACTGCTTTTTTGATATTTTCAGGCAGCTCGGCTTCGCTCTGCGCGAGCTCGACCAATGCCTTTTTGTCATCGAAGTGTTTCGTCTGCAAGATTTTAATGTCCGAGTCTGAAATCCATTTGCTAGTATTTGAAAAAAGATAATGAACAAGGTCTGATTTCGTAATATGCCCACTTTCAAAATTCATATTAGCCCATAAAACTAATTGCTCTAAAGCCGCATTTGATTCCTTGTTCATCATCACACGAAATTGATCTTGTTCAGCCATCACGCCATTCTTGTTTTGTATTTGCTTTGTTTTCTTCCTAGTTGTTTTAATTTCTAAATAATTATCATCCATATTGTATCCCTCTTTTATACCCACCGCCGCCCTCATTTTTGCCACCAGCAGGAGACCACTTCCAACCATTCGTAGGGTGGGAGTGGTCTCCTGCGATCAGGGGGCAATGAATCTGAGGGCGGCGGTCGGTAAGTGTTTAGTATTTTCTCGATTTGTAATTTTCAATTGTGCCGAATTATTTAGAACATCACGCCGCACTCGGTAGAGTAGCGGTATGATGCCTATCTCACTCATGGACTTAATCTCGGTCTAAGTTTCGCTAAGCTTGTAGTTTTATCGTTGACGAATATGATCGCCTCATTTGGATCTTTGATCCATTCTTGAAGGTCCACAAATCCAACGGGACGCTCACAGTGCGGATAATAAGTTTCTCGGATTGCTGACTTGATTGACGTTTTGACGGTCTCAAGTTCAGTAATAAAAATGACTGAAGAAAACTGCTTCGATGTCATATAAGTGTTCATCATCTGTCTGTAGCGTTTTGGCTCCTTGCGTGAAAGCTCAAGCTCAATGGCAATTTTTTTTGAGTGCGCTACTTCGTCAATTTCAATAACCAAGTCTGGGTATTTGGTTTTATCGTTTGGATTGTAATGACGTTGAGACCTCAGATTTTCTCTTTTAAGTTCGGCTTCAAATTTTGCTCTATCAATGGTTTTTTGTCTTTTTAAAATTAAAAAGCTTTTTACGACAATTTCATTATGATAAATCTGAGCAACAGATGGCGGGCTAGAGACTTCTCCTCCAGAGATTTGTTTGACGAGATGATGATCCCGATTTGGTACAATTACATCAGTAGCTCTGTCTGAATTGTGAGGTTTGAATTGACCGCTGCTGATAAATCGACGCCAAAGTTCACGTCTCCATCTGGATTTACCCTCAGCAAAGAATTCATTCCAGACCGCTCTAGATAAAAATCCGCATCTGACGGCAAGCCGTATTTCAGCACTTGGGTCGTAAGGTTTCATTTATCTATCTCCCTATATTTAAGTCACAGAAATTTGCGACACAACTTTTTATAATTGCAAGATATGCCAGAGCCTCAATTAAAGTAGTTTAAGCTTCGAATTTAACTCTACAATTTTGAGAAATTAGCCAATTTAGACAGCTTCAAATATTTCAAATTATTTGAAAGAAAAAAATAACAATTCAATTGTTTTGCTGGCTTAGCCGATTTCAAATTTCCTGAAGACTTTCAAAAAATTTGAAATATAAAATATACATAGTGCTTTTCGTAGAGCTTCAAATAGTCTTACGAGCGATTATAGGAGTGCCACCAAAACCATTTTTAGACTGTCCGCTACTTCTAAATGTTCTGGGTGAATATTTTCG
>JAYVXS010000162.1:0-4898 GCA_043784965.1 Bdellovibrionales bacterium | reverse complement strand
AAACCATCAAAAATCGGAAAATAAACATTTAAACTTGCGGCAGTTAGGGGCTGAATTGCAGGCAGTGTCGTTGTTCCTGTGCCGGACACAATATCAATTGTCTGGTATTTATAATCTAAAACTCGAATAGCTTGCGCTGATACAGACGGCAGAAAATTAGAAAGGCCCTCGATTTTTTTCCATTTAGCACTGTCAAGTGCAGCCCTCATAGCCTGACAGTAATTTGAGTTCCGCTATTTTTTCTAGACCTATTTCAAATGTCTTACAAAATAAATACCTTTAGAGGCGTTTATTGCCGCGGAGAGCAGTCCCCTTGAAATCGCCGTCAAGTCGAAGTAGGATTTTTCAAGAGAGCTCTTAAAGTGAGTTCAATCTTTTTTGACGACAGGAGTCTCAGTGGTTCTATCAACGGCTACCTATGACGGAGAAAAGCATTGTCACATTATTCACCACACATCACAGTCCCAAATTGAAACCGACGCACCAAAAGACAATCATGGCATGGGCGCAAGATTTTCTCCGACAGATTTACTTGGAGCGGCACTTGGCTCTTGTATTTTGACGACCATGGCAATCCATTTCGAGAAGGATGGCCTGGCACTAAAGGGCGCTCTCGCCCAAGTCACAAAAGAAATGGCCGCCAACCCTCGCAGAATTACAAGACTCAATGTTCGAATCGAATTTCCGAAAGGAATTCAAGCCGAGTTGCGTCCCAAAATTGAGCTCGTTGCGCATAGTTGTCCCGTTCATAAAAGCTTACATTCGACCATAGAAATTCCAATTGAATTTGTTTATCCGGATTAGGAGACTAAATGACAATTTTTAAGAAAATTATTGATAGAAAAATACCTGCCAAATTTGTCTTTGAAGACGAGCAGTGCATTGCTATCAACGATGTGGCTCCTCAAGCGCCAGTTCACATTTTGATAATTCCTAAAAAAGAAATTCGCTCATTGAACGAGGCCGCAAGCGAAGATCAAAATCTTTTGGGACACCTTTTGCTTGTTGCGAAGGAAATTGCAAAAAAACAAAACCTACATGACAATGGATACCGTCTTATATTCAATACAAACGCAGATGCAGGCCAAACAGTATTTCATTTACATTTACATTTGTTGGGTGGAAAGAAACTTTAGAGGGGCCCTTAAGGGGCCAGCCGATCTTTTACCCAGCAAGCTTGACTCTTCTCAAATACAAATCTTTCGTAGATACGAAAATCTCGTCCCTCCCAGAACTCCATACTCTCTGGCTTAAGCAAAAAACCACCCCAAAAAGGCGGCCGAGTAACTGGTAGATTTTCAAATCTGGTCCCAACTTCTTGAATCATTTTTTCTAAGGCCGCGCGACTTGCTACTTTTTGACTTTGCGGAGATGCCCATGCGCCTATTTGACTGCCCCGAGCTCGCGTATTAAAATATTTATCTGACTCAGCTTCAGACAACTTCTCGACGTGACCGGATATGCGAATTTGCCTTTGAAATTTCGGAGAAATCCACAAAAACACCAACGCAGCAAAAGGATTATCTATTAAATCGTGAGCTTTTGGACTTTGATAATTCGCAAAAAACTTAAACACATCTGCCTTTAGACCATTAAATAATACAATTCTCGCCGAAGGAATTCCCTGCCTGCGGCGCAAGGGCCGGTAAATTTAATTCTGTGCCTTTTATTGAAATAAGAGGAGTAACCGATCTTGCCAATTCCGCCACGCCTGGCGATTTTAAACAAAATCTCAAAGTTGCAATGGCTCATGTTTGTGATTCGATATTGAAGGTATTGCCCGGCAATTAATTCGTACGGCCGTACCAATCCGAGATTTCAATTTGCGATGCCTTTGATTCGTCGTAAAATTGTGATGAAAATTGTCGTTAAACTATACAGACGCTCATTACTCCTTCAGTTAAGCCTATAAATCCCTTTAATTTCAGCAGCTAAAAGAGGCACGGCAGATGCATTTAATATGGGTAAACAGCATGCAAGAATAGCTCATTTTGAAACACTTTTTTTAGAGATCGAAAAAAATGAGGATAATATGAAGACGACAAGAAGGCAAAGTGCAATGTTGAACTACACAGTACTCGCGGTAAGCGTTTTGTTGTTGTTTCAAAACTGCTCAAGCCCAAAATTTGATTTTGCGGCGACATTGCCTGGTCCCGGCACCAACAATCAAATTCTGGCGGATGGAACAGCACTTGATGAATTCACCCAGAATCCACCTCAATCAAATAATAAAGTGGATATCCTATTTGTGGTTAATTCTAGTGCCTCTTTACAAGCGGTGATCTCGAGCGTAACTCAGGGGATTGGTTCCTTCATTTCTCAGCTACCAAGTGATTCATCATTTCAAATTTCAGTTATTCCTTCGCATTCTCCGCGAGCCAGAGCCACAAGCGGAAATCTTTTTGGTGCGGGTGGCTTGCCGGTTTTAAGTTCTAGCGCTATGAGCTTTGCGGCCATGCAGTCAGCACTTTCAAATACTCTGACCCACCTGCCTGATGTAAATGTTGGTGGAGAAGGTGCGGAAGAAGAGGGCTTAGCTTCGATGTTTACCGCGATCGAAAAAAACCATTTAACGCATAATCGCGATCTTGGTTTTTTCAGAGCTGATGCCTCATTAGCCGTTGTGTACATAGCGAACGAGGCCGACGTCTGTGGTGAGCCAGAGACTGATCCGCACACGGATTCAGATTGGGCCGAGGCACGTGTGACAGCAGCACTTGATTGTGCCTCGCATGCTATTAATGCAAACTCAGTATTGGCGGGTCTGCGTAGCATTCAAGGCTCACGACCACTTCTTGTTTCTGGCATATTATATCCAGATATAGGCCAAAAGGCCGGCACCCATGAAAAAGAATTTGGTTGGGGATATATTGAGACTGTAATGGCTGCAAATGGCTGTACCAATCCGATGACTTGTCCGGCCATTATTGATATGAATTTGGACTCCGTTGGCGTGGCAAGTGGTTTAGCCAATATCGGAAATTTAATGAAGCAAAAATTAAATTTCGAGTATGACTTTCTCTTGAGTCATAAGGCCGCGCAAGCAAGTTGTATTCATGTGAGGGTAGACGGGCAGGACTCGACCTTTACTTATAATGCCATTTCGAACTCAGTACATATTGATCATCCTGGCCAAATAGGCTCAAAGATTTCAATTAATTATTGTATTTAGCACTATTCACGCAAGTGAGCTTGGGTGTTTAATATACAAATGAAGTTGCTAGCCATCAGCGATCTCCATTTGAAATATGAGAAGAACAAAGAATTGATATTGGGAATTTCCGATCACAAAGAGGATTGGCTAATACTGGCTGGAGATCTTGGTGAAGACACCTCTGACTTAAATTTTGCCTTTGAAAATTTGAAATCAAAATTTGCCAAACTCATTTGGGTGCCGGGTAATCATGAGCTGTGGACCATGCCCGATGATCCGAATGGGCTTCGTGGAGATGCTAAATATCAAGACCTGGTGTCATTTTGTAAAAAGCGTGAAGTGCTTACCCCAGAAGATGAATATATAAAGTTCAAGATTGGTGAAAAAGATTATTTTATCGTGCCGACATTTATTTTGTATGATTATAGTTTTCGCCCAGAGCATGTAAAGCTTGAAGATACTATAGCCTGGGCTTTAGAGGGCGATATCGTTTCGGTCGATGAAAGATATTTGCACCCTGATCCATATGCCTCAGCTATAGAATGGTGCCATGCTCGCATAGATCAAACTGAGAAGCGGCTGGCGAAACTAGATGCAGATGTACCCATTATTTTGATCAATCATTTTCCGCTGCGGCATGATTTAGTTAGGCTATACAAGGTGCCACGCTATTCACCTTGGTGCGGAACGCGTTTGACAGAAGCTTGGACTAAGAAATTTAAAATAGCTGTTGTGGTGAGTGGGCATCTGCATATGCGGGCGACCGATTGGATTGACGGAGTCCGATATGAGGAGGTCTCGATCGGATATCCAAGGCAGCGCAACGATGAGATGACTCCGGATTCATTTCTAAGAGAAATTTTGCCAGCTCTGGATGCTGAGCCGCCCGGCTCAGGGGTGCACCAATGGAGTTATTGACTGAGGGAGTAGTTCACCTTAAATACGCTTTTGTTGATGAGTTTAGGGCTTCATCGAAGTATGCACAGGCTATCGATTTGCTTTCTGATGACGAAAGAAAACAACATCAAAGATATGCATTTGAAAACGACAAAGATCTATATTTGCTAGCGAGATATGTGCTCAGAACATCTCTTTCAAAATATTATGACAAGATTTTGCCTGAACATTGGGAATTTAAATTCAATACTTATGGTAGGCCCTCGATTGCAAATCAATGTGCCCCAAAAAATTTGCACTTTAATCTTTCGCATGCCGATGGCATGGTCGTCTGTGGGTTCGCAGCGACTGAAGAAATTGGCGTCGATGTCGAAAGTACAATACGAGTTTGTTCGTATTTAGAGTTGGCCGAGCGTTGTTTTTCTGAAACGGAATTCGAAAAACTTAAGAGTTTTAAGCCAGCGCAAGTGGCCTCTGAGTTTTTCAATTTTTGGACTCTAAAAGAGGCCTATATTAAAGCCAGGGGCATGGGTCTGCATTTGCCACTTGATCAATTTTCATTTGTTATTGGTGGCCACGATGACATTAAAATTATTTTCGATTCAAGAATGAAAGAAGTAGCTAAGCGCTGGCAATTTAAGCTTCTAAATCCGAGAGGCAATTTTCGAGTTGCGGTGGCGTTGGCAACGCCGAATGAGCTGGCAATATTTGGAGAGTCGTTTCAATCTTGATAGAGCAATGAAATATTCCTGCCTATCCGGTTAAGGTACAATGAGGTCGATTAAAGTCTTATCTGGCGACCAGAATCATTGGGCGTTGGCTACACCTCAATACTGACTGGATGAAA
>JAYVXS010000161.1:0-4904 GCA_043784965.1 Bdellovibrionales bacterium | reverse complement strand
CGCAATGAAAAGGTCTCGAAAACGCCAGGAGCGAAGCGCCCAGACTAGCGAAGCGGCGATTGCAACAGAAATCTGATGAAATATCCGGGCTAGGAGCTTGTTGGTAGCAAATGTGTTTAACTTAAGGAGTAAATATTGAGTAGTGAGAAAGAAAAACCAAAGTAATTTCGAAACACGCAACAAATAGAATGCTCAGTAGTGAAACCAGGAAAACATCTTTGTGTTGGTTCAAAAATTCCATTTTATAAGCCTTTTGTATTCAAATGGGCAGGTGATTTGCTGGATTACTAAGCAAAAAACATTCCCGTGACGGAATTTGGCATCCCATTAGAAAAACTAATAGTTGGCACAAATTCCATAGGGGTTTCCTGGAATTGTTTGAATGCATTGACCGAATCCACATGATCCGACGATTCCAACTTGGCACATTTGACCGATGCCAGTTGAGCAAGAATTGTTTCCGTAAAACCGATTGTAACCGCCATATGAATTGAAGTTAAAATTGCCGCCATTACCATTGTAGTTGTAGAGCGCGTAGTTCCCACCATTTTGTCCAACCGGCACACAATACATTCCCATACCCGGGTTGCAGACAGGGACTTGCCCAACGCTACATCCACAAAATCCCGCCTGAGGTACACTATAATTTCCGTTCCATTGATAAGGGCTATAGGGAATCTGCCCTGAATATGGGGAATATCCTGGGTTCTGATATGTTCCTTGAGTGCAGGATTGCAGGCTCATAGGGGGTACTGCTATTTTTACATTTTCTGTTTCATTGTTTTTCTTGCCGCATGCTGCAACTTGAAATATCAGAGCTAGTGCGAATGCCAGTCGGCAAATTTCTTTCATGTAAAACCCCTTTAAATTTCGTATTTTTGATATCAAATGCATGCGTAATCCAAGATCTGTGCCGAAGCCAGGTGCCAATTTAAGTCATAATGAGAGAACTTTTTTGAAGAGCTTTCATGCTCTAGTGAAGAATTTGCATTTTCTATACGAAAATTGTCTTTGCAGCCAATACGAGCGCCAATACGAGCGCCAATTTGTCCCTGATCGTCAAAAAATGTCAGTAAAGAGGGCTTTTTTTTTGTTGGTCTTGCTACGTAGTGCAGTCTAAAGGCAGCCTAGAGTCAGTTTCGCGGCAGCTGCGACAGCTTGCAGTTTTTCGGTTTCGGTCCCAGTTATGGGTGGGTCAGAATATATAAATTGGCGCCTGGAAGGTTGGTCAGTGCAGTGCACTCGAATTGCACCTCGATCTTAGTCTTGAAACACAGAAAAATAAAATTCGTTGGAGCCTTTTACCTGTTACTATTAACGAGGGCTTTGGATAGTCGACGGCTTCATTAATAAAGCTAAAATGGATAAGTAGGAGGTCTTCAATGACTTTGATTTCTAAATTCACTCTTCTCGTCGCAACGGCAATTATTTGTGCTCACAGCTCGGCTTGGGCGGTACCTGCAAAACAAATTGTGCGACCACAAAAGCTTGGCAGTTATATTGCTGCGGGTGCAATCGTTGGCGGCAGTGCAGGCAAAATTTTTAGTCTAATACGAGTCCAAAAAATGCTTTTGGCTGGTGGAGTTGAGCGACTAATTCTTACCTACGGTGATCAAGACGGTGTCCCCCTTAAAAGCCAACCGGGCTATTTTCATTTGAATTTGGACCAGGCCGGGCAGCGACTGGTGCTTGATCTTTCACAAGTTCTTAAAACTGCCATTGATCAGCAAGATCTCATTAAAGAATTAAAGGGCTCGCGTCTGGTTTCAAGGACGGACATGAGCATGGACCCACAAGACGGCACAACAAATATTACTTTGTATATGAGAGCTCCTGTTGAAATGAAGGCGCAGATTGAGGCGACCGAAGAGCGACAAAATCAGTTGGTAATCGATATGCGGCCAGTTTCGAAACATTAGCTTTGGCAAATGGGCGCGGTGATAGGTGGGCATTCGAATGCGATGGATTACTGTTTTCAGTCTTTTAATCATTACTGTTTCAAGAGTTGAAGCCAGGGTCTTTGATTTTAAAAACTCAAGTTTTGGTGCATTTGTTGGCGGTACATATGGTCCATCACAAGCAGCAGATATGGCGTATGGAGCTTCCAGTGGATCAGGAGTCAGCTTTGATCAGACTGAACAGAGTAATTATAGTGGTGAATTTGGATTTCTTGCGAGTACTAAGAGATTTAATTTCAAAATATATGCTGAATATTTGTTTCCAAAGCATTTGACCACCGTAACCGGAAGCAATGGCGCGGGAACTGCCTTATATAATCTGGACACCGATGTGACAGCATTGATTCCTTCGGCGGTCCTCGAATTTGTCGTGAAAAGTGGTACCACTTGGCGATGGTCAGTAGCAAGCGGCTATGGTTATGCTATGGCGACTATGATAAATAAATATACGTTTACAACGGCCGGACAAAGCTTTGGACTGAGCAATTTCGAAGAAAAAGCCTCGGCTACAGCACCTATGTTTTTAGGATATACGTCATTGGAATTTCAATTCACGGACATAGCCACGATGATGTTGAGCGCAGGATTTCGCTATCTGCGTCTTAATCCTTGGACTAGCACTGTTTCAGTGGCAGGTTTCAATGGCAGTGAAGCCTCAGGATCAATTCTAACCAATCAGGACGGTTCAAATCGTTCGGTCAATCTCAGCGGACCATTTGCCGGAATTAGCTTTCGCTTCTACTTTTTCTAATCAGCTGTTTCGTACTATCAGCACTTGAACAATAATCTTTCTTGTCAGTGTGCTAGTACATTGATGCGATCAAATTTTTATATTTTAAATCAACAAATTTACGTTTGACCTTAAGCGATGGGGTCAGCTCACCATTCTCAATTGAAAACTCATGATCGAGAATTTCAAAATGTTTAATGGTTTCATAACTTGCGAGGTAACTATTTGCCTCTGAGACGAGCTCGTGAACATGTTCGCGAATCTTTGGATTGGATACAAGACTAGAGTAATCCTTATAAGATATATCATTTGTCTCGGCAAAGCGCTTTGCGGTCTGAGAATCTAGGGTCAAAAGTGCAACGATATATTTTTGCTGATCACCATGAATATGCACATTTGAAATGAATTCGGATTGCTTTAATAGGCTCTCAATTTTTTGCGGAGCAATAAATTTTCCGCCGGCGCTCTTAATCAGATCCTTTTTACGATCCGTAATCCTTAAAAATCCATCAGAAGTAAACTCTCCAATGTCGCCAGTTTTAAACCATCCATCTTCAAAGGCATCACGAGTGGCTTCGGGGTCCAAATAATACTCTTTCATTACTTTTTTACTTTGTATGAGAATTTCTCCGTCAGCGGCAATTTTGAGTTTTACGTCTCCAATTGGTTTGCCCACGGTCCCAAACTTATAGTCAAAAGGGGTATTAACTGTTATTGCCGCAGTAGTCTCAGTCAGACCATATCCCTCTAAAAGAGTGAGCCCTACCGCATGAAAAAACTCTGAGATATTTTGCGCAAGGGGTGCGCCACCTGAGAAAACAAATCTCAAACAACCGCCTAGGCCATGATTGATCTTGTTAAAGACGAGTTTTTTAGCAAGCTGATATTGAAGAGCAACTGAAATAGGAATGGGGCGCCGTTCAAGTTTGCAAATACTTACTTGGCTGCCAACTGAAACGGCCCAGCTAAATATTTTCTTTTCAATTTTGCTGGTTTCGGCTTGTAAAAGAATAGCCCCATATATCTTTTCAAAAATTCTTGGGACGGCAACCATAACAGTGGGCTTGGTCTTTGCAAAGTTATCTCGAATGCGATCAATGCTTTCTGCATAGCACATCGTATAGCCAATAGTTGTATGGCCCCAAAGCTCGATGCGACCCAATATATGAGTAAAGGGCAAGAATGTGAGGGTCCGATCCTTTGCAGATATTCCTAGGAGCGGAAAGATATCGACTACTTCACTCATGACTTGAGCGTGCGTAAGAACCACACCCTTTGGAATGCCCGTTGTTCCTGAAGTATAGACGATACTTGCAATGTCGGCCAGGACTACTTTCTTTGCCCTCTCCTGAAAAGTGAGCGGATTCAATTTAATTTCTTTGGTACCGAGTTCCTGCAGTTTCTCAAAGCTCAATACGTCAGGATCTGATATTTTATCTGGATCAAAATCAATGCAAATTACTTTTTGCACTTTGGTTTGCGCGCGGACCTCACTAAATTTTTTAAAGAGGATTTGGTTTTCGCAAATGAGAATTTTACATTGGCTATTGATTAAAATATGTGCGACATCCTCAGAGGTGCTGCTGTGGTAAATTGGCACCGTGATTGCGCCTAAGCATAGAATTCCCATATCGCAGTAGGCCCACTCGGGTCTTGTATTTGCGAGAATGCCTACTCGATCTTGCTGTTGAACTCCAAGCGCCCGAAGACCCAGGCTGACCTCCTCAACAACATTCCTGTAGTTGCTCCAGGTTTGTTCAATCCATTTTCCTTTTCGCGAAAAGACGATCGCCGGCCTAGTAGAGTCCCGGCTGCTAACTTCTAAAAACCTTCTGCAAATTGTATCTTGTGCCATAGTTGTTTTTCTCTTGCCTAAAGCGAGGCGTTGTTCGCTTTAAAAATACTTCATCAATATTAAAAATACAAGAATAGGCGTATTATTACCGAGGGGGCAGGATAGCCGACTTATTCTATCTTGCCCTATACTCATTTTTGAATTGTACTGCCTTAGCCTCTCCCCAGCGTATCGCAAAGGATACGCCTCGTCGATACTCAGTCGGGCACGATCAAAAATGCGCCAAATTTAGGCGTTAAATGTCTGACTTATTTCGTGTCGGCTTAACCCGGATATTTCATCAGATTTCTGTTGCAATCGCCGCTTCGCTAGTCTGGGCGCTTCGCTCCTGGCGTTTTCGAGACCTTTTCATTGCGACAAC
>JAYVXS010000160.1:0-4906 GCA_043784965.1 Bdellovibrionales bacterium | reverse complement strand
TCGAAGGATTTAACAACAAAATCAGAGTGATTCAGAGAAGAGCATACGGCTTGCGCGATGAAGAATATCTGCGGCTGAAAATTCTGACATGCATGTTGCCGGAACTCTAAATAAATTTAAGCCCAAAAATAGCGATTTTCTTCCCCAGAAGTACGCGAAGAGCCACTTTTTCTTCATGCTTCAAACCGATCCGATCGAACATCTCATCAAAATCCATACTATTGCCGTCAGCGTTAAGGATACAGATAGTACAGTCGAACTTGGGAAAAAATGTTCTCGAATTCAAAAGCAAATACTCATTAATGATCTTACAAATGTCGATTATCATGGCTTCTATCTGGCCGAACCCGTATATACAGAGAATAATGGGGACGGAAAAAATTGGGCCATTGCAACTTTGACCTTTCTTGCAGATGACATTGGTCCTCAGTTCAAAGAAATTTTACAACATATTACAAGTCATTAATCACTAGACAACGTCGAGATTTGAACTCGATATCACAAAAGCAAGACAAATTTCTTTTGAAATTTGCGCTCGCAATCGCGTGTCCTAAAAACCTGAGTCTTGGAAGCAAAATTCCTTCATGAAATAGTCATTCCCAACTCGACGTCGACATCACAACCGAACCAGCTAAAATCCAAAACTAAAAATTCATCGCTCCTTTGATGGTCACGAGAAAACATTTGTTTGTCAGCAGAAGAATTTCACGTAAGAATGAGTCATGGACTTGAGATTTTATGGCGGTTTGCTTTCTACTATCGCGATATCCTTGTTTGGTTGTTCACATCAGAACCTCCGGTCTACCACCGGGGTTGGCTCCAATACTCAATCTCAAAGCGTGAAATTGAAATATAATTCGGAAGTTGCTCTTCTTTCAACTTCTCATGAGTTTATTCAAAGCTCCCCAGCGCCAGACTATTGGGTACTTGCCCCTTACTATATTGGACAGCAGACCGACAGTGCCTGCTCGTTGGCCACAACGGTAATGATCATAAATGCTTCTCGTGTTGGAAAACCCATGGCACATGATGAGGAAATGGTAACTCAACAGGGCTTACTCAAAAAGCTTGGTGACAAAGACTATACGTTGGCAGTCGCTCAAGAAGGTTCTGGAGTAACTTTGGACCAAATGAAAGCTATTATTTCGCGAAGTTTAAAGGTTTACGGAATAGAGCATTTCACTATTGATGCCATCCACACTTCTGAAATTTCTGAGGAAGTCCAAAAAAGACTTCGCAAGATCTTGATTGAAAACGAGCATACTTCTCAAAATTTTATTGTCGCAAATTTCAATCAAGGTATTTACACGGGAGATACGCAGGTCGGCCATATGGCACCAATCGGCGCTTACGATCAAAAGAATAAAAGAGTATTAATTTTTGATCCAGATAGGCAATGGTATGAGCCTTATTGGATCTCAGAAGATACGTTTCTTAAAGGTCTGGCCACCCAAGATCCCGAGTCCGGTCAGTCCCGAGGATATCTATGGATACAATTGCTTAGGTAAAACGATTTCGTGCAATTTAAGTCGTGTTTTTTGGGACGCATGAGATTGGCCAACAAAGCAAAGGTCCATCAACTGTCCTGAGAGATTTAATCCAAAAGCAAGCCTGCGCCAAATCCGAATTGCTCGATTAAATCAAGTGCCCTGTGCAGCGCAGATATTGGTCAGCAAAGCTCAACTCCATCAACAGCGCTGGGAGATTTAAATCAAAAGTAAGCTCGCGCCAAATCCGGATATCTCGATTAAATCGAGGGCTCTGTGGAGAGCTATCATTGTTCAACCACCACACACTATAAACACCGAGGGGACATATTTGATTGTGTCCCACATAAGTGGACTGAGCACTGCCATCCAAAATTGCCTGAACCGTCGACAGGACCAGAACACAAGTGTTGATACCTAGCACACGTTGATTCACTATTTAAGCGCCAACCTTCTTTCGTTGCTTGAGAAATGCTGGCGTTCATTCTAACCATTGCTTCCTCCCTCGTGCAAGCCCAACCAACGCCGGGCCCTGGTTGATAAGCAAAACTACTGATAGAAAATGTAAGAACAAAATAAAGCCAACAAAACCAACTACCCACAATCACCACCTAAAATTCTTCGGTTATCATTCGAATGCCAAATTAGTCGAAGTGCTATAATTATGCAAATTGCAAAAACACCTTTTATGACAATTTTTCGGACTCGAGATCTCGCGACCAGGCAAGACAAATAAAATCAAGGGGTGCTGAATTGTAGCTTATTGATTGGCTCAGGCATCCAATTTCCAAACCAAAATCAAGTGCTTGGCGAAATTTCATTCGCTGTTTGCTCTCTCTCTTGAATTATCAGTGCACTCATGTGCAAATTGATGCTAGCTCATGTTGATCTATCAAATGGAAAGAATTGCGACCAAATTACTAATCCCAAGTTGATTAATGACTCTTGTTACCATCGAGAAGTGCACTCGCTTTTGCAAAAAAATAGAAGATAAATTTATAAGAAAAATTTTGGATTGAATAGAGTGGTTTTGAAACCACTCTTTGATGAATCTATTTTACGGAACTGAACTGTCTTTTCAAATTCAATGTAAATTACATCTGATGCGCTGAGAGTCTCCGATCGGCAATTCAATGTGCCTGAATAGACTGGTAATTAATAAAACTGGGCTTTCATTTAAAGGTTTTGTAATCTCTAAATTAAACTTGGGAGCATCCTTTTCGCCAGTCAGTTCAATAGAAGTCTTGATGTGAAAAGTCTTTTTCACATCAAGAAAATCTTGAATCTGAACTCCGGATAATATAGCTCTGACCGAGTAGTCGCTGGCAAATCCATTATTCATAGCCATAACCATAGTGACTTGTGAAAGGCTCGAATTATAAATAAAAAACGATGTAAGATCTTTCAGTGGAGCTTTACTGTCAATGGAATTGGTGTTCCAGCAATCCGCATATCCTGAGGTCGGAACTCCAAACGTTTTTGACATTAATCCATTTGTTGACAACAAAAGGCTGACAAATCTCCGACTATTTTCAGATGTTGTTGAAGCATGAGTTGGGTCACCAGCTCGCTCAAGCCCATCAGTTCTAAATTCTGAATACGCTATTTCATGAAGGATCAATGCCGTCCTATTTAAACCATCTAATTCTTTCCATCGTGGTTCGGCAAAATAAATAGTGCTCATAGCATCATCAAAATATGCTATTTGTTCAAGGTTACATCCTGGCAGAGTCCTGTATTCCCCAAAATCATTTGATAGGGGCAGTGAATCAACAAAAGTAATCGAAATAAACTTATTCTTGAGGGGGTCCATAAACCCCTGACGATTTAAAACCCGATCGAAAAGATCTAATTTAAGTTTTGAATAATAGTCAGGCATTGAAGTAGTCCATGGATTCCAAAAGTGATTGCTGATCAATTTGGCGGCCAAACTTGAAATCTCATCATTACTCTGAGGATTATATTGAAATTCTAATCCGTTTAATCGGGCCTCGCTTATATCGAGAAGTTCGAACGATGTACGCCCATTTGCGCCCGGACATCGCACGCCAACCCCGCCACCACCGTCACGGGTTCCTGCTAGACATGCTGATGAAAGAAGAATTGCACCTAGTACAATGAAGGACTTTTTAAATGTGTTCTGAAAATAGCTATTGTTCATTTGATGGCTCCTTATAAAAGTTTTTGAACGATTGGTACATGCTTAATATCTGCTTAAAGAAGACTTTTTTATAGATCATTGTTGTATTAAGTATTAACTAGTTTATACTTGAAGTATATGGCATCAGTGTTTGAATTTGATAACTATCGGAAGTTCTTAGAAAAACGTTTGGTTGAGCTCCCGAATAAAGGCTACGGACAAATGAGTCGATTGGCGCGATTTTTAGGAGTTCATTCGACTTTGGTAAGTCAAATTCTAAAGGAGCATAAAGATTTAACGACTGACCAAGCCGCTTCTACAGCGGAGTATTTTGAGCTTACCGAGCTTGAGACCGAATACTTTGTGTTACTTGTTCAAATCGATCGTGCAGGAAACTCTGCCGCCAAATCTTTATATAGAAAGCAAATTCTTCGATTAAAGGAACAGGCCCAGAGTATTTCACGTCGAGTAAAGGTTGAAACTAAGCTCAGTGAGGAGCAACGGGCAGTATTTTATTCAGACTGGGCCTACACATCAGTTCGACAATCAGTCGCCATTCCCAAAATTTGTGACGCAGCTTCAATAGCGCAATTCTTGGATCTGCCACGTAAAAAAGTTCAATCGATTCTGGAGTTTTTAGTCAAAACAGGTTTACTTAAGATGACGCAAAATCAATTTGAAATCGGTCCTGCCAGCACTCATTTAGAAGCTAGCTCGCCTTGGGTACGAGTTCATCACTCAAATTGGCGACATCGTGCCGTTCAATCTCTAGATTCGGGACGCTACGAGAATCTGCATTACACTTCGCCGCTAACAATCTCCACCAAGGATGTTGATTTGATACGAGAAAAAATCATTCAATTTATCGAACAAGTTAATTTGATCGTCGACCCATCGCCTTCGGAATCATTGTATTGCCTAAATATAGATTGGTTTAATGTACTCAAGTGATCATGAATTCAAAGCAATTGGGCGTCCAATCAAAGGTGAATACGAGACAGTTTTTGAGAAAAATTTTTGCACGGTATCTTTTCGTGATACAAGACAAGACCTGCTTCAAATGTCAAAGCACTTGACCACAATATTTGATTTTCAAAAAGTTTTCACGACTTCAAACCGACTAGTTTTTCCAAGGAGAAGTTAACGTTCGAGTTTCGAGACTGTCTACATGACACTTAATTAGAGCGAGTTCGCTGATGTGATTTGTTAAATTTGGCAGTTATCCACAATGTTTTGGATTTTCACTTTGGCTTTTGTGGATAACTATTCTTCGGTTGCT
>JAYVXS010000159.1:0-4908 GCA_043784965.1 Bdellovibrionales bacterium | reverse complement strand
AAATTGAAATGCTGATGAAAATACAATCTAAGTTAGATGAAAAGTAGATTTCGTTGGACAATTTGATCGGACTTGAGAAGTTTTGTCTCAAACTTTCGAGTGAAGTTTCACAAAAGTTAGCCAGATATTAATTACTAAAAACCTGCCGTTAACCGTCACTATGTAAAAAATTGTCACCGCTCAGATGGTCAGATTGATTCAATTCCATTTGGGCTGTTTAAGTTCTGGTCACTGCTTTGCTTAAAGCCTTGCGAACCAAATTTATCTAGAAAATGAAGTGCTTTCATTGAGGTCACGAAATGAAGAAAATTAATCTTATATTACTTGTAGTATTTTTCTTCTTAAGTGCCTCGTTCATTCAGCGCGCAACTGCTGTTACCCTTCTTGAACTTGATCAGTCGCTCACCAAAGCCGCGGATCTTAATCAGTTTTTGGCAAGTCCGACTTTAATCGAAGAATATTTTCAAGGGGCAAGTCATTACTATGGCAGCCAAAAATTTAGCCGTAAATCGTATGATGCAATTCTCAATCAAATGAGGCTTGTCGTTACGAAATTTCCTGAATTTTCAGCTCGGGCATGGGAGACTGATCTTGGTCAGCCATTTAAAGTTAAATCCATTGCGCCAACTTATGGCCGACAATTAAATATGACTTTGTGGACGCAATTTTTAGTTGAATTTAAAGCCTCGAATAAAAGCTTAGCCGGAGATCTTTTCGCCCTCGAAACTTCTGAAGCCATAAAACGCATTGAGGTCTTACTTAAGGGGATTCAAGCTAAAGTCGATCAACATGAAGCTGAAATGCAAGAAATAAAGATTAAAAAAAGTGATAAGCTTTCTTTGTCGGGAAAATTCTTTCAAGAGCTAAAACAGGATCCAGATTTAGAAAAAATTACCAGTTATATAGTTGGCAAGTATTTCACCTCTGAAATACATATGCAAAATTTTGAGTCTGGGAGTCCAGATCTCATAATCAATGCACTTAAAAATCTTAGTGAAAATCCAAAACTTCTTTTTAAAGATCTACCAGCATTTGAGTATCCAGATCTTCTCGCGTCAGCTATCAAACATCGTCTGCCTGATGCTCAAGCTTTGCTGAAAGTGGCAAAAATATTTCCTCTTCAATATCATAAGGGCTCGAATGGCAAAAATATTGCGGCTGAGGGAAACTCCCCAGGTGAATGGAGCTTTGTGCCATCGCCAAGGCGTTTTCACGCCTTCTTTAAGGGTATCATGGACAACGAATGTGTTGGCGGGGATCCGAATAAACTTGAGAGTTTGAGCCCAGAGAGATGGGGCACGATCATACTAAAGGGATCACAATTTCACTATGTCGAAAAAGAGGGTAAATTTCAGGGCTGGGTTCAAGCCATTCCGGTTGCTCAAAATGGACAAGCATTTGCCTCGGTGGATTTTGCTTCGTTATCATTTAGAAAGGCAATAATTTCTAAAAGAGAAAATGGCAGTATCGTCACTGAGTCGATGCTCAGTGGTTGGCTTCGTGAAGCTATGAAGTATAAACCAGCCAGCTGGAAGGGCTTTGTGGTCGGCCAGAGCAATGCGATCAATAACGGCGGAGCACTACCGACGGTAAAATCTAGTCCATCATATATTTTGGGTGAAAAGTATGATCCGAAAGTGAGACCTTTCGCCCATATGGATCCAAATACGGTTCAGATTATGATCGGGATCACTCAGCGCGTAAGGGATGCCACCCAGTATGGTGGTAATATGATTTTCGATGCGGCGGTTCCAAATGCTGGTATACTTACTGAGCTTAAGGTGGTCGAAAGCACGCTTTACGAAATGTTTCTAAGTGCAGTGAAGAAGAAAGACTTAGCATTTGTAAATGCAAGTATTCTCACGATGCATAATTCAGCGATGAGTGACTTAGGCCGAGTGGTTATTTCATTACGCGAGGCCGGCGTTCTCAAGTTACTAGTAGATAACAAGATAGTGCTTCCGCGAAATGTTGTTTATTATACGACCGATCCAAAAGAATACGTAAAGACTTTTGTTGCAGAAGGATTGACCATAGAAGAAATCAAGCTGGTACAGAGGCTGCTTTGTGTCTCGGTTGATGAAACCATGGCTTTTACTCGTGGACTTTTGGCAAGTGAGGCCGTCTATGACCTAGACACCTATATTAAAGCGCTCGCATTTGAAGTAGAGACGCCGCATGAAACTTATAAACTAAAAAGATCAGAGTTGATTATTGAAGGTCTAGCCAATCTATTTAAGCTTTTTCCAGAGGTCAGCTTAGAGCAAGCGCTCAAGCTTGAAAAATTAGCGACGACTATTCAATCTGGAATTGCGGTTCTCAACGAGTTTTTGAAATTGAATCGCTCGAAAGCTGAAATTCTTATGGTACTTGCGACGCCTCATCGCATTGCTGGCGATGCCTACGATAAAGCCATTGCAGAAGTTGCTGCAAAAAATTTCTCACTATTTTTTTCAATGAGCCCAAATTCTGATGAAACTATGGTGTTTGCCAAGCTTAGCTCAATTGCATTAAGTGCTGCTCAAAAGACTGAGCTTCAGACTTATATGTTGGGACTAACAAATACCAAGGAAGCGCAGCTTGCGGTATTTAAGCGTATTGAAAGTAAGGAGTTTCCGGCTGAGGTATCAATTCAATATCTCGAATCTCTCACAAAGTTAGAAATGAGCTCAGAAGTAAAGGCAGTTGTGCGTAAGCTTGCAATTGAACTCGGCCCGCAGGTGAATCTGACCAATGGATGGGAGAAGGCCTATCAAATGGAGGCTCGCCTAGCGCAGAATTCAGACGAACTCGTCAGCACATTAACTCGCTATAAAGCTCCTATGGCTGAGTTCATTACCATTATTGCAAAAACTTTAGAGTTGTCAATGGCCCGTCTCATTGAAATGAAACCGAGCTATAGTCAGCTTTTGAAAGTTTTAAAAGAATCTAGGATTTTTGAAGCTCAATATTTTTTGCTCTTAAAGCCTCTGCTCAGCACTTCAAGCAATATTGAAGAGTTTATGGAGCCGCTAAAAATTTCCCAAAACTTTTGGAAAACAACAACATTTATCAATGGCAGGGTAGAAGCATTGAATCAACATTTACATATTTTGATTGGCCAGGCGAATTTTTCTGAAAAAATAGATGAGTTGCTTGTTTTCTTCAAAGAAATTGGCGCTCAAGGTCTGCTTGCTAAGCAAGCGCTGAAGTATTTGAACTCATTGAATATGGGCGACCTAACGCCAGAGATGAGGGCCCGCGCGTTAAAAATTGCTACTGCAATTGGCCCAAGTCTCGATTTGAGCAGTGGCTGGAAAGAAAATTATCAATTGCGGGCTCGCCTTGCTCAAACTTCAGAAGAAATTGTAAATGTCTTAACGCTCTATAAAAAGTCGGAAGGCGATTATATCAAAGCAATTGCAGAAACCACCCAGCTATTTCTGCCTCAACTGCTTGAGCTCAAGCCTACTTATAGTCAGCTATTAAGAGTTTTTAAAGAGTCTAAGATTTATGAAGCCAGCTATTTTTTGCTATTAAATGAACTGCTTCATGCCGCAAGCAATATTGACGAATTTGTGGAGCCGCTAAAAATTTCAAAAAGTTTTTGGACAACATCAACATTTATCAGCGGCAGAGAGGCGGCTCTGCAAAAACATTTGCCCCAGATTTTAAAATACGTCGAACTTTCTGAAAAAATTGAAGCGATGATGCCCTTTTTCAAAGAAATCAATGCCCATTCTTTACTTGCAAAAATGGCTTTGGAGCACTTGAACTCAATCAAGCTCGACGAGCTCAGCGCAGAAAAAAGAGCTGGTCTACTTAAAATTGCAAAGACCATTGGCCCTCAACTTGAGCTTTCAAATGGCTGGGAAAAGGCATATCGTCTGCAGGCGCAGCTTGCACAAACGAGTGATGAACTTGTTTCGGCTATGACTTTCTACAAAACAGCCACTGGCGAATTTACTAAAGTGATCGCCTCTGCGACCCAAGATTTTCTGCCGCAACTTATTCAAATGGGCCCGAGCTATGCTCAGCTTTTAAGTGTTTTGAAGGGCGCAAAAATATTTCAAGCGAGTTGTATCACCTTATTGAAGGAGTTACTGCGCACCGCGAGTACGCTCGAAGAATTTATGGAGCCGCTTAAAATCTCTGAAACATTTTGGACGGATCCAGGTTATACGGCCGCTCGACTTGAGGTGTTAAAAGCAGCGGAACATAAGCTGTTGGTATTCGAAAATCTTGCTGAAAAAGCACAAGAGCTCGAACCTTTCTTTATCAAGCTTGGCATGCAAGATTGGTTCGAGAATTTGTTATTGAAAAATGTGACCAATCGTATTGTCGTAGGTCTAGAGCCTGCGAAGCAATTGGAGGTTTTACTTCGTTTAAGGATGTTTGGGAGTGAGGACTTTAGGGGCCAAATCAATCTACTGGCGAGGCACCACTTTCAAAAATTTATCCTGCTTAATCCTGAGAGCAAAGATGCAAAGAATTACCGAGAAACATTTTTTAGTATTACAGAGCGAGCCAAAATCTTTTTCAAGATACCAATTCAAATTTTGCCAGAGGCAGGTGAAGCTTTGAAAGCGCCCGGCCAACTATCAAATGGTTCTGTCCAACTATCAAATGGTTCTGCCCATTTGGCGGTAACCTGCGCGGCCCTCTTTAATTGAGTAGTATTTTAGAAATCATTTAACTGTGGAGCATCTTATGTTGAGAACTCTTAGTGCAAAAAGTTTGTATATGGCAATTTTGATAATTTTGCTATTTCTTGCGAAATCTCAAATAGTATTAGCAGGCTCGCATTCGAATAAGAGCGAATCAGGGTCCTTGGAGCAGCTAGGTGAAATGCTGTTTAGTGATGTGCGACTTTCACCAGCCAATGGACAAGCTTGTGTCAGTTGTCATATTCCCGCCGCCGCATTCACC
>JAYVXS010000158.1:0-4925 GCA_043784965.1 Bdellovibrionales bacterium | reverse complement strand
GACCCAAACGTTTTGCCGCTTTTTCAAGTTGAATGGGTGGATTCACCGCAATGACTGCGTCCGGCAGTAAGCTGGCTCTCACTTCTGCAGCGAGAAGAAGAGCCGCATTGCCGCTTAATGAAAATCCAATTGCGATATGAAAATTATCTGGATGCCGTTTTTTACCAATAGCGATTACGCTACTTAAATCGTCACTGCGTCCCGAGTGATAAATTTCTTCGGCCAGGCCCTCGCCTTCTCCACAGCCACGATGATTGGTGACGTAGACATTTGCACCAAGGCTTTGCGCCAAAATACAAGTGCGCTGCATATAACTTGATTGGCTATCACCACTGAGGCCGTGAAATAAGTAAATCGAAATTTTTTTATTACCCCGATAGAAAAGACTGACTAGTTGGTCACCATTTGTAACCTTCACAAATAATTTTTCGTCAAAGGGCCTAGCTGTAGGTGAGGTCATCAAATAAGCGGCGATTGTGTGAAGATGTCGAGCCTTAGCCCAGAGCGGCGGTTGGCACGAGATTATTTTATTTTGCGACTTAAACAATTTCTGTCACCCAAGTTTATAAAGATTGCAAAGAGCTTTAACACTAGCCAAGCCCCATTTTAAAGGGATTCTGAGCCCAGGACAATCAGAATCGATAGAATATCGCCAAATTAAATTTTACTTATACCGATTAGTAATTCTGCCTTGGCTAGATTTTTGGCCTCAATATAGCAATGAAAACTCGAGTCCCCAATAATCGAAGTACTAAAAGCGAGAGTTTTTGAAGCTATTTTCAAATCGAAACATTCAATTTTGCTCAAATAGAAAGCTCAGAATTCTGGCTTTACATCTGGCTTTTGGGGTTCAAGTCTTGTCCAGCTCCATTGGTCTTGCAATGGATTCTGCTGACGTCTTGCCTAGTGGCATTTACAGCCCTTCTATCCGCATAGGCTTTGTGACCGGAATAGGCCAGTCCTTTGGTTCGGAAGGCGAGTTGCAATCACTCGGTGATATGCACACCATGACATTTGATGCGAAGAAACTCATTTCAATTCAGCCGCAAGTGGCGCGATTGGTATCAGCTCTGAATCAATTTGGTTCACAAAACTTAGGTGATAAAATTAACATCGGATATCTTAAGTTTAATATTCAGCCTCAAGTAAACTACTATGCTCCGGTTTTCGCACGGGGCATTACTGACCGCTGGACACTTGCAATTGGCGCCCCGATTATTCGCTATCAAAACAGCGTCAGTCTAGAGTCTACTGGATCTAATGTGGATGCGATTCATGCACAGGTCGGATTCTCTTCTGCCCAGCTCAATGCCGCATTCAGCTCGTTAAAAGTGAATCTTGTGAATCAAGCTCAGCAGACCATTGCGTCTTTGGGATATCAGCCAATAGGACAGACAAATCGCAACTTCGTGGGTGATATCCAAGTCGCTAGTCTTTATCAGTTTTATAAGGATGATCATAATAAGCTGATGGCAAAAACTCTTTTTGGATTGCCCACAGGCGCTGAAGCTGATCCCAATGATTTGACTGCCCTTGATATTTCGGGACAGACTTCGATCGAACAACAATTTATCTATAATTATCGATTATTTGCACCACTCACCTTAGCCGCAAAAGTTTTCTATCACTATAATCTGGCTGATAAAGTAAATAAGCGGGTGCCGGCCGATGCGAATGACACACTACCAGCCCAAGATCAATCCGAGAAAGTAGAGCGAAAAATAGGTGATGCTGGTGGCGCCGGAATTTCTGCGACCTATGAGGTTTTCTCGCGATTAGCTTTCTCTGCTGGTTTAGAATTTCAAAGCAAAGCTTCAGACCGTTTCAACGGTACTTTAGCCAACGACTATGAGATGCTTGCTTTTCGCACCAACTCAACCTATCAGCTTTTGAGACTTGGCATTGCCTATAGCACAGTTCAAACTTATTTTAAGCAACAGAGCTTCATGCCCTTCATTGCCAGCTTTGAATACTCAGATGTTATTTCAGGAATCAATATGCCTCGGATCACCACAAATGAATTGTGGTTAACAATGTTTTTTTAGTTGTGCCAAATAGATTGAGATAAAATATGTTCAAACCTCGTAGGCAAAATAATTTGAAAGTCACTTTGGTAAGTTTCATTGCACTTGTCGGGCTTTGCTCATGTGCGCCTGAGATGAAAGCGAAATTGTTTCCTGAACCGATCACCGACTTTGGACCTCGCAACCTTGATCCTGAGCTTAAAATAAACCATCTCCTTATTGCCCGCATTGCAGCAACTCAATTGAGTTTTGATAAAGATATGAAGTCAGCAGAGCTGTTCAATGCAGCTGAGAATATTTTACTCCTTTCAAAGCGCTCACATCCCGAATTTGAGAAACTAGGTCACATTTTAATAGAGGGTTTTTACAACTCAAATGCTACGACCACACGCTCCTTATTTTCAAAAAGCCCTTATCTACTTGCGGCCCTTGGTGAGACTCAAGCCGATGCAAAAGATGCCATATTCAACGTAGTTAAAATGTTGGATGATCAGGGGGCCCTGGTTCTCAAGGTAGTCGAGCAAAGTAAAACTGAATATATTTGGCCGGGCGCTGAATTGAAACTCGATCAAGTTGTTGCCTCAATTGAGGTTTATATAGGGGCTTTACAAATTAAATGGAAGGCTGCAAAGCTGGATGTGCGAGTTTATAAGGGGCTCATTGATGGCATTAATGAAGAGTTTCAACCGATGGCAAGCAAGTTTCGTACGCTCTTGCTCTCTATGAGCGGCGAGAAAAACCTTGTAAGTTTCATTGGCAAACTCCATCAACTCATGACGATGCTAGCGGTAGAACTAGATAAAGAGACTACGACGCTATTGCAGAAGGGCGTAACTCTTGGGGCACTTGTTGATTCTGCAAAAGATGAAAGCGATGGGCTCAGAGTCATAGTTGCGGTTTGGAGACTTTTGGATGAAGAAGAACGAAAGAATCAATTTAATGCAATGTCGCCAGCACTTTATAAATTTTTAAATAGCGCCAGTGACGGACAGTTCGACTGTCTTGAAAATAAAAGCTGCGGCCTCGATATTTATACAATTCTAGCAAAGAAAATGCAAATACTGCCGCAGATTAAGACCTATGGAATTGAAAAATTGAAAAACCAAGTAAATGAAGGCGCGATTCAATATGCAACGACCTTACTTTTACAACGAGCAATCCCCTTATTGAAGGTCGAATTACCCAAAATTCTCGAAGAAAAAATTATTCAGGCTTTTAAAGCAGAAGCCCAAGTGCTTGCCGGCATTTCAAAAGATCTAAAAGGCTTTTTAAGTCCCGGTGTAGATAAATGGGCAAAGAGTTTTTTACTCGAAAAATCTATAGGCCTCAATGCGCTCGAACTGAGTGATGTGCATGTGAACTTTGCAAGTTCGACAAAGTTGAGCTTCGGCAAATTAAAGTCTCAAACTGTAGGCGCTGCGACGCTCGGTTCATCGATGTCCGCACTTGGTGTAAGATGGCAATTTCAACAAGAGCAATTTACGCGTATACCTTTTGAAAGTCGCACTAACACAATCATTAAATTACTCTCATCTAAGCAAGAGCCAGAACATATTCATATGAGAGAGCTACTTTCTCAAATAAATAAGGGACTGGCAATTGGCGGCTTTCGCATTTCAGAAACCGAGAGATTCAAATCCCTTTCTTTTGCGGCCGACCCGGATGGCAAAGCAAATGTAAATTTGGATTTAAAAAGCTTCTTCGATAATCCGATCACTTTTGTCGTACCTAATACCATGAGTGTATCTGATTCTTTTCATGCAAGTCCGATTGACAAAAACAAAATTAGTGCCGATGTAGAGGAGCAGGCGCAGCTTCTTAAGGGCCTGAGTCGAATGCTCTATTTCTTTCGTGACTGGGAGCCGAATTCTTTCGATCGGCTCTTAGGAAACGTCAAGATTAATGATTTTTTATCCGATCCACGCATGAAGAATATAGATCAAAAGTTCTTTCCAAAAGATATTTTATTTACACTTTTTCTTGGTGATGCGGCGGTTCTACTTGGGAACTTTATAAAACGTTTGTCGGGCATTTTACTGCTTGATGAAAAGCGAAATATGCGATGGGAAAATGAAACTGTCGCAGGCGATGCGAACGCTCCCGTGGCTGCAATGGCTGCTCTCGTTGATATTTCTAACGGAAAACGTGGTGAAATTGCCAGCTCGGGAGCGTTGGCAAGTGAGCTTCTTGCGCTAGTTGAATTTTATAATGCCACAGAGGGAGTTGCGAAAACCAATTCAACGCTCTTGGCTCAAAAAATGAAGGATGGAACCAGTACCATTGATGCCTTAATGGATGGTCGCAAAAGAATATTTTTATTAATTTCGGCTTTAGCCAATTTTTTAACCCATGAAATGCAAGCTTCTGATGGCGGCATCTACCACAGCTACGACATGACGAGGAGAGCGCCGATTAAAGGGCCGAGGCTATTGAAGGATCAGGTCACTGTTCTAACGGCCTTAACCAGGGCCGGGAGTATGAATTCTGCGCAAGTGTATAAAAATGCCGCTCTCGACATCTATTATTTCATGAATCGTAAGCTCTGGAGCGAAGAGAAAAGCTTTTACCAGATTGTCGAGGGCGAGAGTAGCGTAGGGCATTTGCCTGAGGTCGTCGAGGCTCTCAATGCGGTCGAAAATTTGATAGAAATCATGCCGCACAGTTCACTCTCTCAATGGAAGAAAATTTCACAACCTTGGTATACAGCACTTAAACAATTCTAATTCTATACCTGAGGTCTTCTTCAAAGTAGTTGATCACTTGGTTTTGGCTGCGACAAGTCACAACAGAGGCCTATTGTTTTGGTTCCTCAAAAATATTTGTGGGCTAGTTCAGGTACTGGTAACTTGCCAAGCTTATGATAGAGGCTGATTTGCAAGACTTCAGCAGTCTTAAATCCAT
>JAYVXS010000157.1:0-4950 GCA_043784965.1 Bdellovibrionales bacterium | reverse complement strand
GTTGTCGCAATGAAAAGGTCTCGAAAACGCCAGGAGCGAAGCGCCCAGACTAGCGAAGCGGCGATTGCAACAGAAATCTGATGAAACATCCGGGCTAGTCGAACAGGAATTGTCGGGCCACGCAAGGGACCTGGCGACAGGGTACTTTGCCATAAATTGTCTCAATCAGAATTTATTATTGATTCGATAAGAATAAAATAGGTGTCAGAAAGTTAGTGAGCCTCCTGCTCCAGGTAAAGGCAGTGTCTTTTTGTACATGTTCCAAGGCCTACGCCGAAGCTAAATGGATTTTTAGCTCTTGAGCTGCTCTCAAAGCCATTTAAAGGGCGAATCTGATTTGGCTCGAACATTGATTAAATTAAATACATGCGGGGCCAGGATGGGCCCGCCGTAACCAGTGCCTGACGGATAGATACAAAGGATTGTTTCAAAAATAATTTTCGGAATTAACCGAAAATGACTAGGCCATAGTCTAAGAAGAGGTTGGACCCGATGAAAGAAGACAGCATTCTCATTAAGGAAGTCATCGCAGGACAAAATAAATCATTCTCTTTATTGGTGGAGCGCCATCAGAGGGCGCTATTAAGACTAAGTTATAGATTTACTAAAGAGCAGAGTATGGCGGAGGATATCGTGCAAGAAAGCTTTTTAAAGGCATACCAGAAGATTTCTTCGTTTGAAGGAAGATCTTCATTCAAGAGTTGGCTTTTTCAAATTACCGTTAACACGGCTAAGAATAAGCTTCGCGGAATGAATCGCGATATGGTGAACGTAGAAGATGTTCACTTGGGAGTTGATCCTGGGGCCGAGACTGGAATGTTGCAGAATGATCTTAAGAATCTTATTAAGATCGAAGTTGAGAAATTGCCAGAGAAGCAAAAGCTCTCTCTAAAGCTGCGAATTTTTGAAGATCTAAGTTTTAAGGAAATAGCTGACATTATGGATTGTCCTTATGATACCGCGAAAGCAAATTACCGCCATGCGCTTTTGAAATTAAAAGAACGTTTAATGAATTCAGATCGCAAGGGTGATCTGTCAATTTTTGAGAAGATATTTAATTATGAAGGGGTAAGATCGATGGAGTTAGAACAATGAGCCACACAACAAAAAAAAATCAGCACTTAAGCCTAAGCGAAAAAGATAAACTTTGGCAAGATGATGGGATCGATTACGATTGGTTGATTGATCGTCTCGAGGGCGAAAAAAATCTTAAGAATAAGCGGGCGGCTTATGATTTTGTGCTAAGTTCTAAGGGCGAGCTCGAGGCCTATGAAAGCTTGCACCATATACGTACCGTTTTAAAGAACTGTGATGATGTGGATTTGCCAGAGAATGGTGAATATTATCGAGGGCTAACCGATAAAATAATGGCACCAATTCTTCAGGAGGATAGAAGGAAACTGCATAAAGAAAAGCTTGAAACTATGAAGCGGCTTAGTACTCATTTTGTGAGGCCGAGTCCTCGTTTCAAGTCTTCTTCAGAGTGAAAACTTTTGAGAAACTCAATGAACTTTGAGAGATCTTGATTCAGTTTTTTAAAGAGAGTTTCAAGCTGGCCGGGATCGTTTTCATATAGCTTGAAAAGCAGTAGTTTGGCATTGTTAAGTTCTGCGGTTTCAAAGTCCTTGCGAAACTCTTGAGAGATCTGAGGGCGAATGTCCTCAGAAAATTTTTTCTGAATCATTTTAAGTCGATCGAGTCTGTCGCCCTCCGCAAGTCGTGGGGCACCGGGCTTGGCTTTTTCAAGATACCAATTTTCTAGATCCTTTACCTCTGTAGTAATGAATTGCGAAAAAAGAAGTTCATCGTGCATTTCCACCAAAATTTTCTGTACAGTAGGAGAACTTTCTCCCTCAAGTTTTTTGTAAAACTCGATGGCCCCTTTGATTCCTACAAAATTAGCAAGGCGTTCATTGAAATCAGTCGCATCTTTGACGAAGATGGTGGCGTGAAATAGCTCATGTATAAGCGTTTCAACCAGATCATGATCGCGATAAGATAACATGCTAGAAAGAACCGGATCATAAAACCAACCTAGCGTGCTATAGGCACTTACGCCCCTGACAAAAACGTCATAATTTTTTTCTCTCATCTCATTTGCGAGCTCTTGAGCTTTCTCTTTTTGAAAATATCCTTTATAGGGAAGCTTACCGACGACTGGGAAGCTCCAAAAATAGTGTTCCAGTTTATTTTTCTCGGCGGCACTGACAACATAGGTGACATAGGGGCGGCCGAGCTCAACATAACTCGTATAGCTCTTGGTCCTCTTGAGCCCTAAGCTTTCAGCAAATTTATGAACTTCCATGGTTAATTCAAGCTTTCGTCCCTTCTCTTTGTCCAAACTGGGATCTGCTAAAACTTTCTCGATTGGTATTCGGGACAGGAGCAGGCCAGTTTGATCGTAGGCCGAGCCTAAGAGATAGCCGAGTTGGCAACCCATAAGTCCGCAGCTTAATAAGGACATTGAAATGCAAAAATATATTCTGCTATTTAAAAGAGCCATGAGAAGCCAGCGCGCGCTGATACATCAAGTGATGGATTGCTTTGTCCGCCAATCAAAGGCGCTGAAGTCCAAGCTTCTATACCGGCCTTGAGTGAAAGACTTTTGGTAATGGTCAATTTGAATCCAAAGCCTGAGCTGGGGACAAAACCAGTGGGTTCGTCATCAATTGAAGCTGCAAATCCATCAATTTGATCCACCAGTCTTTTTTTCAAAAGAAGTGCGGACCCACCCTTAATGTAGGGCCTAATTCTCCAGTCGGCACTTCCTAGGGTGAGCACCAAATCAAGTCCGACGAGTTCGTAATACACACTTGTGGTATGATTGGTATTTGCAATATTGGTTGGTACAACTTGGCTCGAAATACCATTGGTATAACTGAGTTCTATGGCAGACATCTCGTCAAAGATATAGGATAGCGACGCCGTTAAAGATGAGCTCTGTCCATAGGCGCCTGGTACAAAATTGGTTTTCTTATAGCTTGCAGAGCCACCGATCTCAATAAATTGAGCCTTAGCAAGTGGTGAAAATACAAAAGCGATCATGAGTTGAAAAAATAGAACCTTAGCCATCTCAATATGATATCAAAGTTCAACCCTTCAAAGGGTCTAGAACTGGCTTAATTTAACTGGTCGTTTAATTTGCCGTACCTAGGTATTGCGGGATAAAATGGACAGTGAACTGATATTCCAAATGAATATAATTATCATCTTTGATCATTTCTTGGGGCGGATTTGGAAATTTAATAGCGTCTCGAAAAGCTCTCACTGGAGCTAGGTCGAGGGCTTCATTGCCTGAGCCTTTATGCAAAATTCCCCGAACAAAATTACCATTTCTATCTAGTAATAGCTCCACCTGAGTGACGAAATCCTCTTCGCGGGTCCGACGCTGAGTTTGTTGGTAAGTATAGACTGCGGCCTTTACGTAATTGATCCATTTTGGTCGAAATACCTCTTCCATTCGCGCAAAAAAAGTATAGTAGGTGAAGCGATCAGTATTGAGTGCCGTAAAATCTCCAATACGAATATCTTGCGGCAAAGATTCCCCCACTGTCGAGGAGCCCTTTTGTAATCCGAAGCCACTCACTTGCGGAAAGACCATAGGCTTAGATTCTTCTTGCGGCGGCCGATTCTTTTCAGCACTAGCAATATCGATATCACCCTGATATTTACTTTCCTCAGGCTTAATCTTTGTAAGTTCACTTTCAGATATTTTGGGAGCTTTTTTTTGCGGTGTTTTTTGCTCCTCAAGTTTGTTCGGCGTCATTGTTTTTACTTGAGTAGGATCTGCCGACCGATTTTCAGTCATTCCAGATTGTGCCGCTCGCATCTCTTGCATGACGCTTTGGTCTTCTTTAGAAAAAAAATGGGCCGACTTTTTCTCTTTCAATTTGAGCTGTTCTGGGGGAGTTGCTTGCCTTACAAAGGACTGACTATTTTTCGTAAGCGGGGTTTGTTTTTTTGGGTCATTTTCAACCAGTTCCACCACGGTGAGTTTAGTCGGCGACTTATAAGGAAAGAAATAGCTAGCTGTGTAGCCGAACAAAAAGTGGATAAATATGCTTAGAACGACAAAGTTTCTAAGTATTTGATTAGAGCTCATGCGGATCAAAGTATAGGTCTCAAAATGAGAATTGTCTACGATTGGCTCAAGTTGTGACGTTTTTAGGCCGATAGAGAGGGGTCAGTTCAGAGTGGTTTTGGGGCCGAACCAATTAAATATTTTTAGGGGATTTTAGATGCAAAAGAATAATGTTATTGATCTTAAGACTAAAAGAGCTGCCAAATCTCGAGATAAGACGCAAAATGAGGGAGAGCGTAGGATAGCTCCAATATTAGATATGACTGAACGCCGCAACGAAATAATTCAGCAAGAGCGCCGAAAAGTAAAGCGAACCATTCTCTCTGAATTTGTTGGCACCTGTATTGTGATTCCGCAAAGAGGCTTACAAAAAGTTTCGCTATATGATGTTTCGGCGACAGGAATGTCTTTCGATTTAGAGTCAAAATTTGGACAAATTGCTTCTGGCGAAGAGGTTGCGATGCGTCTCTATCTAAATCGGCAAACTTACTTTCCGTTTGTAATTAAAGTCGCTCACACCAAGCTAGTAGACACCGATTCAGCATTTCGTTATGGTTGTAGTTTTGTTGGGGGAACGATAAACAACGAAGCGCTCGCGCATTTCGTAAAATTTATTGAAACGGTGAGTGCATCTCTGCGTACCGATCATGGTGATGTCATGGTTTCAAATATCGGCAGATAATTCGTAAGTAGGAGTCGGTTGCGCCTTAATCTTACGCAATATTCACATGGTGAAATAACCAAATACATTCTTGCTATTAATGAGGGCGTTGGATAGTCGACATAGTGCGCTTGAATTTGGCGCAGTTTTGAAAGGACCGGACTGAGCATCGACGAAGCGTATCCGTTGCGATACGCTAAGGAGAGCA
>JAYVXS010000156.1:0-4953 GCA_043784965.1 Bdellovibrionales bacterium | reverse complement strand
CAAATACCGGGAACTACCCGGTTTTTTCGTTTTTGGATTAAAATTTGGTGCAGAATGTTCGTGAGTAATTCCCGATATCTACAACGAGGGGTAGCGGGGGGAGTTTTTGGTGGGGAGAAGGGGGTTTTTTGTGAAATGGAATGATCTCGATTTAGAAATTCCGTTATCTGATTCGCAAGTCGGATCAATTAAACCTGTGATCGAAAAATTCCTTAGAGAGAGCCGGCATCACTTTTGCGAACCAAAAATAGAAAATAGTTTTCTGCGAATAAACTCGAGTGACCTCATTAACCTTTTAGACCGAGCTGAATGTCTAAATGAGTTTGATCATTTTCGACTTAGATCTCTTGCCATGAAAGCTATTTCAAAAATTGGAAGACGCAAAAAAGATCCACTCATTGTGCAGCATTATAGACGTTGTGAGGAGATTGTGAGAGATTTAAAATTGCGGAAGTGAAATGAAATTTGCATATGAAGATTTACATCATAAACAATTTGAAGAATTAGTAGTTTTAATTTGTCGAAAACTATTTGGGATTTCTGTTCAAAATTTCTCAGATGGTGCTGACGGCGGCAGAGACTCTCGATTTTCAGGTGCAGCAGAAATATATCCCAGCAAAACTAATCCATGGACTGGCAAAACTGTAATTCAGGCTAAACACACTAATGGCCATAACAAATCTTTTTCTGATACAGATTTTTTCAGTAAAGAATCCGAAAGCTGTATTATTGCTGGTGAGATCCCGAAAATTAAAAAACTTAAATTAAAGTCAGAGCTTGATTTCTATATTCTTTTTTCAAATCGCCGCTTAACGGCGAACGCAGAAGAAACCATTCGTAAAGAAATAGCTGAAAAATGTGGATTGCCTGATGCCTCAATTGGTGTGATTGGCGTTGAAACCATCGAATCATATCTAAAATCATTTTCAGATATAGCTACGCAGGTAAAATTGGACCCCGTCGATTCTCCCTTAATAATTAGCCCAAATGATCTATCAGAAGTGATTGAGTATATAAAAGCTAATATTGATTTGAGCCAGGAAGCAGTTGATAAGGCCCCAATTCCAAGGACTCCATACGACAAGAAAAATCAAATAAACAAAATGACCACCGAATATGCAAAAGAGCAGCGGAAACGGTATTTGAAACACACCGATCAGGTTAAAAAATTTCTATCCGCACCAGAAAACATAGAAATCATGAATAAGTACTCGATGGTTGCAGAAGAATTTAATCTAAAAATCCTCTCAAAACGAAAAGACTACCAATCGTTCGACGAAGTAATGGAGTATATTTTTGATTTGCTAGTGAATCGGGATGAATTATTGAGGGGAAACAAGCGTTTGACGCGGATCGTACTCTTTTACATGTATTGGAATTGTGATGTGGGGTTGAACGATGAGACTGCTTAGACCCACTAAACATTCACATCCAGATAAAACCGTAGTCGCGGTTTCGCTTTTTATTTTTAAAAGATTAAAGAAAAAACGAACGGAAGATTTTGAATCTTTAAGAGCTTACCTTCGTTCGACAATCCCAGACTGCGACAATTTTTTTATACCAGCCCTCAATTTTTTATTTTTGGCTGGCTCAATTGATTATAATTCCAAGAACGATTCTTTTGAATTTTTGAGGCAAACATGAGGCTGTCTCGACTTTATACAAATAAGCCGGAAGCCTTTCAGCCAATAAATTTTAATCCAGGATTAAATGTAATTTTGGGAGAAATTCGTAAACCAGAAAATAAAAATAGAGACACACATAACCTGGGCAAGAGCACATTTGGAAGAATTTTAGACTTTTGTTTTTTACTCAAGCGTGACAAAGATTTTTTCCTTTTTAAACACTCTGGCATCTTCAATGACTTTGTTTTTTATTTAGAAATAGATCTAGAAACAGGAAAGTATCTCACTATTCGCAGATCTATCGAAGAGGCAACGAAGATCAGTTTTAAAAAGCATGATATTCCAAAATCAGATTTTTCTAACCTTTACGAAGGTGACTGGGATCACTGGAATGTACCGTTTGATCGTTCTAAAGAGCTTTTGGATGGAATTTTAGATATAAGCCCAGCGAAACCATACGATTTTCGAAAAGTTTTTGGGTACCTTTTGCGCACGCAGGATGATTACGGCGACGTTTTTCAGCTCAAAAAATTTCAAGGACCACATTCTGACTGGAAGCCATACCTTGCTCATTTGTTAGGTTTTGATTCGCAGCTTATTGAACAGCATTATGAGAAAGAAGCTAGCCTTGAAGAGCTAAAACAAAGAGAAAATTTGCTTGGCACAGAAGTTGGTGGATCTATCCAAGATCTCAGTAAGATAGAGGGCATGCTTTTACTAAAGCAAACGGATCTAACTAAGAAACAAAAATTTATTGATGATTTTGACTTTAATTCAGAAGATAAGGAAAAAATTAAATCCCTCGTTGAACAGGTTGATATCAAAACAAATGAGTTAAACTCAAGGCGATATTCCCTTACTCAGAGTAAATGGAAAATTGAGCAATCCCTTCAAGATGAGCTAATTAAATTTAGCGTGAGTGAGGCTCAAGACCTCTTTAAGGAAGCGAAGCTATTGTTTGACGGACAAATAAAAAAAGATTTTGAACAATTGATTTCCTTCAATAAAGCCATTGCAAGCGAAAGAAAAGAATATTTGCTTCAAGAGCTTCAAGATATAAATGGTGAATTGGTTAGCATTGGTAAAGAATGCGAAACCCTGTCTAGTGAAAGATCAAGAACCCTATCATATCTGAGCAATTCTGACTCAGTCGGCAAATATAAGATTTTGTCGTCTGAACTTGTGATCCTAAAGACTGATGTAGAAATTTTGAATCAACGGCGGGAGGCCATTCACAAACTTCAAGAGTTGAGAAAGCAGATTCGTTCTGTCTCAGACGAAATGGAAGCTCTGCAGACAAAAATTGAAGAAGATGTTGAAAACAAAAACTCAATGGCCGGGCTCTTCTCTTCCATTCGACTTTATTTCAACGAAATAATTGAGGAAGTGATTAGCCGAAAGGCAGTATTAAGCGTTTCTCCAAACAAAGAAGCGCATTTGGAGTTCAAAGCAGAGATATTGGATTCGGCTGGGAACGCGACCAGTGCAGATTCTGGTCACACCTATAGAAAATTACTCTGCATTGCCTTTGATATGGCAACAATCAGGGCGTATTCAGACAAATCATTTCCGAGGTTCATATTCCATGATGGGGTTTTGGAATCTTTAGATGATAGAAAAAAAGAGAAACTTATCAGCGCGCTATATTCTTATTCAAACTACGGCGTTCAACAAATTGTGACGTTGATTGATTCTGACTTGCCTGTGGAAGAACAATCGAGAAAGAATGTTTTTAATTCTGCTGATATAGTTTTGAATCTCCATGATGAAGGTACATCAGGAAGACTGTTCAAAATTGATTCATGGTAATTAAACTGAAAACAAGTGGGGAACTTATGGGCAACGCAGTTTTGGTTAATGGCTCTAGAAAAACATCTGACAAAAAAGTAGGAATATTTGAGGCTCATGATTTTGGTGAGGGTTTTGAACGCCAAACAATGGGACATTTTGTCGATGAGGGAACAGAGGTTGATACTAGCTATTCAACAACAAGTGATGGAATGGTTGTTTTTGAGTTATTTCAAGGCAGCAAGATGCAGCATTATGCAACCGATCCATCAAATATTCAGCCAAAAAAAGTCGTGACAGTTAAATCGGAAACAACCGAAATTTTTGGAAAAGAAAACAATAAGCTTGTCGTAAAACTGGTAGCCACTGTTGTAAGAAAAGGTGTTGAACTGCCTGTTATTCGTGGGCCCATTGAGGTTACATTGAGCGAAAAACCCACAAAAGCATTTCAAACGCGTATTCAAACAAGTGATAAAAAAATGGCAACTGGATGGGTCCTCTGGGATAATATTGAGGAAACTTAGCCATACACTAAACAATTAGCTGAATTCCAGTTTTCAACTGCCGTGCCGACTTTGATTCCTTCTGAATCTGTTCCCAAATATGAATGTACTTCCGACTCGTGTTCAAATCACGATGACCAAGTACCATCTGACAAAGAAACACGTTCCCAAAGGTCAGCCCCGTAAACTGTGTTGCAAATGTGTGTCTGCACGAATGAGGCGTATAGTGCCGAATCTTTAAGTTTTCGCACGCTCTTTTCAAAAGAACACCAAAGCGCTGTTTATTCAAGCCATCGAACAAAAGATAATCCTTTGGATCATCCCCGAATTGTTTCTTCAAGTATAAATCACGTTGCGTGAAATACCGCTTAACGAGCGTGTTAAACACCTGTTTATTAATCAACGGGATAATCCTGTTATTTTTAGGATCTATTTTTCTACGCCCTTTTAACGCTTTCCTTGGCACCAAATTATTTTTATCTCTGAGATTTGTCGATTGCACAGGCTGACTTTCCAATGAAATGTAACCAACGTAATCCACGCCATGTCGAATCAGCTGTTCATGAAATGCTTTGTTTTCGACGTGTCCCTGAACCAAATTATCAAGACATAG
The DNA here is from genome assembly GCA_043784965.1 of Bdellovibrionales bacterium. GTDB lineage: Bacteria > Bdellovibrionota > Bdellovibrionia > Bdellovibrionales > JAMPXM01 > JAYTQQ01. Next base: position 424 of record JAYVXS010000156.1, on the reverse strand, counting down.
ACCAATTCCCTCATTAATTCTCAAGCCGCTATGAACAAGAACAAAAAATAATTCCGCAGCGGAATCATCTATATTTTTGAGTTCCTGATATATTTTTAAAGTATCAGATTCAGAAATGACTTCCTCAGCATTCTTTGAATTTTCAAGATGACGAGCAAATTGTGTACATTTAGTCACGCGATCGATCTTATTTTTTCTATTCATTATTTTTAAAAACGCATTGAGTGCTTTTATACACTGATTTTTTGTTGAATAAGCCAGTGTTGAATTGCCTTTGACGGTTTTAACCGTCTCAAGCCAGCTCTTGAAATCTTCAAAGTGAATGTACCAATCATTCATATTGGGAAATGTATTTTGATTGATAAAGAAATTCAGAACGTAGTGCTCCATATAATAGATATCGTTTTTCCAATTGTTTGGCGAT
>JAYVXS010000155.1:0-4990 GCA_043784965.1 Bdellovibrionales bacterium | reverse complement strand
TAATTAGTCTCTTGGTAAAATCAGAAATGTGAGTCAAGATCTAAAGATGAGTATTGAGACAAAAAAGCTGTTTGATGAATTTGAAATAATGAAGTCTGAGTCAGATCGTAAGACTGCCTTTCAAGAGCTCATAAAAAACCCTTCGAGTCTGATGCTGGTTACTGGTGATGACCTTATTTTCACTTTTAAATTTATTCGCATAGAAAAAACACTTCTCTTTATGACTCCAGTTGAGCAGATTCGCCCGATTGATCCAAATGAAATTGTTTTTTTGATTTTCGCGGTTGCAACAGGCCAATGTGCGATGAAGGGTCCGGTCTCTTATACGAACCAAGCTGAGTTTGCTTTTACGCTAGATACTGAGCTACGTAAGTTGCAAAGAAGAAAAAACTTTCGGGTTAGCACTTTGAAACTGAAAACACTCAAGCTTAATATTTTAGGTGTCGGTCCACTTCATGATCCGGTTAACCTGGTGGTAACAGATGTTAGTGCTGGCGGAATCTCGATAGTTGTTCCGACTTCATATCGTGGGACCGGAAAGAAGGGGCAAAATATTGATTGTAAGATTCTTCATCCTGTTCGCTCTGTTGCAGATTTAAAAGGGACGATTCGTCATGTGGGGCCCTATGATTCAGAAAATGAAAGATGGGGAATTGAATTCAAACTATCGAATGAGCAAATGCAATCCATGCTGGCACTTTCACTCCATGCACACCGAGAAAGTCTATTAATTACAGAGCGTTAACGCTATGCATAAAATAGCCTAAAGTTATAACGCATCGCTTCCGATAATTCACCTGACTGCTGAAATCTTTCTTCTCAATTGCCTGTAAATGGGCTCATGTAATTGAGACAAAAACCTGGGCGTGCTGTGACTGCAGGTCTTTAGGTAAAAATGTTCGTCTGTGGGCTACTTCTTCTTTTTTAAAGAAGAGGTGTTCAATGGGTTTACGCATAGGTACAAACGTCGCTTCAATATCTGCACAAAGGCAGTTGGGGCGGGCGCAAAAGCAGACTGATCATGCTATGCAGGCGCTAGCTTCGGGCTCGCGAATTGTCTCAGCCGGGGACGATGCTGCGGGCTTTGCAATCAGCGAAGTCTTGCGTGGGCAAGCCTCAAGCTTAAAACAAGCCAAGAACAACGCAGAAGGTGCTAAGGGACTGATTCAAGTCGCTGAGGGCGGCCTTAACGAACAAAATAATATTCTAATTAGGCTGCGGGAGCTGGCAATTCAGGCCGCGAGCGACACCGTTGGCGATGATGAGCGAGACTATCTCAATACGGAGTTTACTCAGCTCACCCGTGAGGTGGACCGAATTGCAAAGACAACCACCTTTGGACGCAAACAGCTTTTACAAGGAAGTAACACGGAATATGAGTTTCATCTCGGTGTCCAGAATGGTGATCAAGATGTGATTCGTTATAAAATGGACGCAGATACAACGGCATCGTCACTTGGAGTATCGGGTCTTAGCATTTCTGACCGAGGCGATGCCAAGAGTAATCTTGAGGAAATTGACAATGCAATTTCGAAAATTTCAAAAACTAGGGCGGGCTTCGGGGCTATTCAAAGTCGACTTGAAATTGCCGGCAATAATCTTGATCAGCAATTTGAAAATATTACTTCAGCTCGAGGTAGAATCGTCGATACGGATGTTGCATTAGAAGCTTCTGAACTTGCCCGTGGGCAATTATTAAAAGAGTTTGGCATAGCGGTATTGGCGCAAGCGAATATGGAGCCGCAGAAGTCATTGAAGTTACTCTAAGGAATGGTTAGTGGAATCATGAAGCCAACTAGTTACGCAAGAGGTTTATTTTAGATATGAATAAAATCTTGAATTAGATTTCAGAAGCTCTTATCCTTGAGACACGCTGTTTAAGGCAAAGATAAAGAGGGGCTTCTTATGAAAAAAATATTCATTGTCATTTCCCTTACTAACTTTGGTTCGATTGGACTTTCTCAGGTGACTATTGACTGTAAAATTTCTGCGTCCCTCGAAATCATTGCAAACTATGATGTTACCAATAATTCAATTCTCATAACAAAAAGAGAAAATACCAAAGTAGTAAGTTTTCCGGGAATTTCCTTCGAGCAACTTAGTAAAGAAAGTCTAGATCAAAACCAAAGACTTATGGATTTGGCTAAGGCAGCCGAGATTCCTATTGAGCGGGCCAATTCCGCTAATCTTTTCGTAGTTCAAAAATCAGCAAGTGAGTCAACCGAGCTGGTCGACTTTATTAGTGTAGAAGCTGAGAGTTTGGGTACATTGGCCGTACTTGGACCGGTCATTCAAAAGTGCCAATAGTTCGCTTACCTAACTTAGTCGCAAATCAACTGATCAACTAGCAGCCAATCTATATACTAACCCACCCATAACCGGGACCGAAACAGAAAAACCGAGATCGGTAGCTGCTGCCCCGAAACTGCCTCTAGATTGTACTACCTAACTGGACCAACCAAAAAAGGATAGGGCCAACGGCTCACCCCAAACTGTAACAGAAACAGAGAAACCACAAAGCGTTGCGGCTGCCCATCGTAATGCGCAGCATTAACTAGACTTTAATCCAGACAAAAAAATATTTTTTATAAAATTTTATCTAGGAATACTAGATAGAAGACGCATAGCGTCCATAACTAGACTGGACTAAAGGCTAAAGTTTCTAGACCTAGGTCCGATCAGTTGTATGAACACGGTTGGACAGTCTCCGAAGAAAGTATTTCAGCAGTCACTGAAAATACCCCCTTCAAAAGATGGTCTCTCTCTTAAGTAGCAGTCACTGCTTAAGAGAGTGGACTTGTCTCCAGCCCAGCACTCAAGTGAGTGCAAAAAAATGAAGTATGTGAAGTTTTAAAATTTGAGTTTTATTTTTTAAAAGTTTTCTAAAACTTTATGCACGGACGAAGTGTGCGCCTTGTTCATGGGGAACAAATGCGTGTGCGATGTGGGCAAGAATGGATTCGAACTATATGTGGGGGACTTTATGGGCTTAAGAATTTCGACAAACATTGCGGCAATCGATGCGCAGAGAAACTTGGGAGTGCAGCAGAAGCGAAACGCGCATTCACTCGCAGCATTATCTTCGGGTAGTAGAATCGTCTCAGCTTCAGACGATGCCGCCGGACTGGCGATTTCAGAAAACATTAGAGGTCAAACTCGAGGTATCGCACAAGCGAGATCGAACTCTAACAACGCAATTTCGCTCATCCAAGTGAGTGAGGGTGGTCTCAACGAGATCAGTAATATCTTGATCAGATTGCGCGAACTAGGAGTGCAGGCGGCCTCAGACAATATCGGGGACACCGAGCGAGGCTTCTTAAATCAAGAGGTGAAGCAGCTCACGGCTGAGTCAGATCGCATAGCCAAGACAACTCGCTTTGGTAATAAAATATTATTAGATGGTTCTGGTGAGGAACTCGAGTTTCAAGTGGGAGCCTTTGCTGGCGAAGAAAACGTCATTAAATATAGCTTGAGTTCGAATTCAACCAATAGCGCTCTTGGAATCGGCGGACTTAACGTCGAATCAAAAGGCGATGCCAGAGACGCTCTTGGCCAAGTTGATGAAGCCTTAGGAAAAATTGGTAAAATGCGCGCTGACTTTGGTGCGGTTCAAAGTCGATTGAATACCACAACTTCAAACTTGGATATTCAATTCGAAAATCTATCAGCAGCAAACTCTCGCCTAAGAGATGCCGACATTGCATTTGAGAGCTCAGAAATGACCTCATCAACGATCTTGCAACAGGCGGCAATTTCGGTGATGGCACAGGCGAATCAATCCCCTGCGGCTGCACTTAAGTTGTTGTCGTAAGATGTTGAGCTGAGTTGTTGGCGTGACTTGTTGGCGTGACTTGTTGGCATAAGAAGTTGAAGGAGCGGAGGGGATTTCTCGTGAAGGCCCTCTGTAGGTTCAAGCTTAATATTAATTACTTTTATTTTTAGTTTCAATTTTAGTTTTTGTTAGAATTTGGAGTAGTAGCCCACAGACAACTACTCTTAAGCCCGCCCTAGGGGGATTCTCTCCCTAGGGTATTTTTGAGGTGATACGGGCATTTTTCATGACAAATGCAAGGTTTCTTGCGATGTACTAGTCATGAAAAAAATTATGTCACTGGCTGTCTTGATCTGTGTAATTGGTGCTTCACAAAGTTTTGCAGCACTTTCGCTCAAAGCTTTTCGTGATCGGCCAAAGCTTGTGGTGGTGATTGTAATAGATCAGTTTCGTGCTGATTACCTCACCAGATTTGAAAGCAGGTTTTTACCATCTGAAGCTCATTCGAAGCTGGGTGGATTCAATTATCTAATGGCCAAATCGGCTTACTTCCCATTTGCAAAATACGATATTTTACAGAGCATGACTTGTCCAGGGCACGCCACGATTATGACTGGCTCATACCCCTATATGAACGGCATTCCTTTGAATGAATGGTATGACCGTATCGAGAAAAGAAGCATGTATTGTGTTGAAGATAAAGAATCTGGGCTCTCACCGCGAAAACTTCTTTCTACAACCGTGAGTGATGAAATGAAAATGGCGGGTCGTAAGGGTAAAGTGATTTCCATTGCTTTAAAAGATCGCTCGGCAATTATGTTAGGTGGTCACCGTGCTGACGCTGCATTCTGGATGGATTCTGAGGGGCGCTGGGTTAGCTCGAAGTATTATTTTTCAGAAGCCAAACTTCCGGAATGGGTTGTGAAATTAAATGACGAAAAAGCAAGTCAAAAGGGCCAAGCTTATATTTTCAAGGCAGAGGGAGTTGGCAGCGGTCTGTCCGAGCTCGGACAAAACTTCATTTACCAAACTAAAATAGGATCACGTGAGTCATATACTTATCCCTTAGGCCTTAAGGTAACCACCGAGATGGCGATTCGTGCTTTAAAAGAATACAAGCTCGGACAAAATCTAGGCACTGATTTCTTGACACTTAGCTACTCATCACATGATTCGCTCGGGCATGAAACCAGTTTGAATAATCGTGAGATGGAGGAG
>JAYVXS010000154.1:0-15474 GCA_043784965.1 Bdellovibrionales bacterium | reverse complement strand
CTGAGTCGAAACATCCATCATAATGACTTTATAGCCCACGCTTGCTGCGACTTGCGTGATGCCATTGCCCATTTGACCACTACCCACAACGCCAATTAATTTAATCATACTTTCCTCCTTAATTATAAATTTTCAGTTATTTTTAAAAGCAAAAGGACTTAAGCGCCATACTAAAAGAATTTGGTGTGAGTCATTCTGTGGCGCGAGCAAAACATTTCGACTTGCGTAAATATACAAATTTGAAGTTTCAAAAAGAGATCGATAACAAGCCCCAATGGTAAATTGCTGATTCGTTGGACTGATTGAATTTTTTGGATCAAGATAGTCATAACGTATTAAGGCACCCCAGGATTCTTTAAAAGGAATAAATACATCAAGGTGCCCAGCATTTGGGTGGTAATTGGTTTGCCCCTGATAGATATCTGCTGTCGTCGCCTCTATACTCGCCTCAATGTCATTTGAGCGATATGCCATGAACAAATTAAAAAATCGAAACTTAGCACCTTGGTCAATGTTGATTCCGGCCGAAGACAAGCTGCCCGCGGGAGTCCCCGCAAACTTTCCTGAAGGATCAGTCGAAAGCGGGCTAGTATTGCCTGTTTGCGCACTGATCCCGGCAGTAAAATAGTTCTTATGATAGCCAATTCTGCTCGTGAACCACGTTTGATTATCGAGTTCTTGCCCACTTTCACCATTGTGTATGAGCCAATCACTAAAAAATCCGGCATTGGAAATCGAATAGCCAAGTCCAATGTCTCGAAGGCCAATCCAACCATGCTGATAGAGAAGGCTGCGTTCAAATCGTAGGTTGGCTTCAAATAAGCCGCTCTCAAGACCAAATGGAATCGGCTGCAAACCAATTCTTAAACGACCAAAGTCACTTGCAAGTTGAGAGTATGCCTCGACAATAGCAAAGTCTTCGCTACTAACTGTTCCGTACCTCGCAGGAACACCCAACAATGACTTTGTTCCAAATGCAAAATGCCCAGATACTAACTCTCCCTGAGTCCAATCCGCAGCGATATAAGATCGGCCAATTAAAAATTTTCCGGTTTTTGGCTCAGCATGATCAAAGCGTGGCGAAAGAAACAAATCACTTAGGTAGACTTTACCAAGACGTTCCTGCTCAACACTTGCTTGATCGAAGATGCTCGGATCGAGTACAAAGGAGTCTTGCGCTTGGCCTAGGCTTGCAGAGCAAACAACAAAAAATAAAATGAACAAATGACCGATTTTTGTAAGCTGGACTAAAGTTGAAAGCATTGGCTTCATTCTATTCACAGGGCTGCCAAAGTCTCAAGAGTTCTTTCTGGTCTTGATGAATCTTCGGGCTGCACTCAAACTAAGAGTTAATGCATCATTTCAAAAGCGGTATTTTTTGTTGTATATTGGTCACCATTCCCAAGGTTCTGGCGGTACCGGTCTATCTTAATCCAAGTAGTTTATTTTCTTCAGGCTCATTTCCTAGAGAAGTCCTAGAGAGAAAAACTCACGATATTCGCCTCGAAGCTTGGTTCAAGGTCAAAACTTCAGACAACAAAATTGGTTGGCTGCCGTCTGATCATGTTCTCACTTGGCTTGATCTCGCGCAGTTTGTTTACAGTAAAGATGCTGTTCGCATTCGAACTAGTGCACATATGGAGAGCCTCAATGCTTACACTTGGCCTCCCGAGCTTAAACTTCGCGTAATTGAGGTGCGCGGAGACTGGGTTCTTTGCGAGCGACAGACTTCACTTTCAGGACCTAGGGCCTCGTGGCTACGCACCAGCGAACTCAAATTAAAAGAAGGTGAACTTGGCAAAGCCTGGCTTAAATCAAATTTGCGACTCACTTCTAGTCCAACTTCAGACTCACGCTTTCTCGAAATTCTTACGGCACATCAATTCGTGCAAATTTTAGAGGACGGCAAAGACTACATCAAGGTTCAAACCAGTAGTTTTACCGGATTCATTCCAAAATCCCAGGCCGTCACTCTCAAAAGCTTGGTAAACCACTCAGTTTTTCCGAAGTTCAGCGGTCGTCTAACGCATATTCCAATTCGCAAGATGGCTTCGGCGGATTCTGCAATCACCGCTGATCTGAAAGCTGTCTCAACACTTACGGTTTTGGCGCGAGAGCTACAAAAGTGGGGGAAGGTCAAATTATCGAGTGAAGGCACTTTTTGGTGGGCAATCGACAATGACAACCTAATGACCGACTTAGCAAACGACACAATTCAACTGACTACCTCAGAACTTTTTAATCGAAAAATATATGATATGGTCTCGAGTCCTGATATACCTTATTTGAAGTTCGCTTCAGCCCGCGGGATTTTTAAAACTCTGGATGGAAAAGTCTGGACCCAGGTCACACAATTCAAGGACGAAAATTATCCACTTGCGGTTAGTCCCAGTGGAACTATCTTTGTTGGGGCTTTTGTGAGCACCGATCATGGCGAATCCTTTGAACCCTACCTTCGCTGGGAGAATGTAATTACGGCTGCACGCCTCAAATTTCACTCATCACCACGTTTTCTGCAGCTACTTAAAGTGACGCCGCTAGATTTCTCGGGAAACGAACTCGAGCTAAAAATGGATTTGGGACTCAGCGCTCCCAACCGATTTCGTAGCCTTGATCGCGGCGGTACGTGGCAAGCAATGTAACTCTATTTAGGGATATAAAATCTTGTGCCGCTCATTGAAACACTCAGTCATTTGCAGCTGTACAGATTGCGCAAGCGCTGCAATTTCTTTTTCTTTGCCAGAAGTATCGACTGCCTTCAAAAAATGAACCTCGATTGTCCTCTTCATTCGTCCCAAATTTGGCAAAAGAGCACCTTTTGGCATGACCTCAAAACTTCCAACTAGCACTGTCGGAATAATTGGCGCCTTGGCGTTGACAGCAAACATAAAAGGACCCTTTTTAAAGGGGCCAATGTGAGGCGTTTTTTGTCTTGTCCCTTCAGGTGCTAATATAAAACTTTCGCCATTTGCAATTCGGCTTTCTGCCTCTTTATATACTTTAAAAACTTCGCTGCGATTCTCGCGAACAATCGGCAACGCGCCTGCTGCTCGCATACCATGGCCAAACACCGGGATATTAAACAATTCGATTTTCGCACCAAATCTAATCTGAAAATTAGAAACTAAATGAACCGCCAAAATATCAAAAATACCCTGATGATTAAACACAAAAATGGCACCGGCGCCACGAGGCACATTTTCCATCCCGAAAGTTTTCACTTCGATCCCAAGAATTTTAAGGGGAATACTCACCCAAAAATAAATAATAGTGTTTACAATTTTAGTTAATTTAAAACTTCCAACTATGAAAATAGACAAGGCGACAAGCATCGTCCAGGTGAGCAAAAAAGCCATGCCAAAAAATCCACGTACATAAGTCCACAACAAAATCACGCTTCATGACCTTCTAAATGATCGCCAAACACCCGTTCTCTGGCTTTTGTTCTTTGTCGACTTTTGTACTCATCATGGGCCATTGGGCCACTTTGATTTTTCAAAAAAGTGGAGTGATCCATTATTTGAATTTCATATGGATAAAAAAACCGGAAGATTCGTGCGTTCTGTCCAGTACCTACGTTTACCGTGACTAATTTTCTATTAATGAATTTAATAAATTTATAATCAGCGCCAGAAAACTCATTCTCTTTTTCAAGATATTGCGCATTGTATTTTGATTTTTTTAAACTATCGATGAGTCGTCTTTCGAGATCCGCTTCTTGTTTTGGCCAATCCACCTTTAAAATCGTCTTACTCTCGGCATCAACTTCCTTCATAACCTCTAAAAAAATATTTAAAGGGTATAGGGTATTGTTGCTTTGATCCGGAATAATATGAGCGAAACTAATAATGTGGTGCTCTACTAAAAATCGAATCACACGAAAAGAATCAAAGATATTACTAGTAATAAATCGTACCCCAAGCTTATCAAGCAAAGTGAGCGCCACACGCTCTGGACGGGCGAGCAACTTAATTACCGAACTTGAGGTAGTCTTAAATGGCTTAATATTAAATTTACTAAGCACAATATCCCCAAAGAGATGATCTCGCCCGAGAATAATTTTGTCGTTAACAGACTCAATTGCCTCTTGAATTGGATTTAATATCTGACTCTGTATTTCGTCATTAAATGCAGAAAATAAATCATTTTTAAGATGAACATATACATGCATTACTCGCAAGATTGCACACGCCCATTTTCTGAGCTCTCGGTCTTCTTTCGCCCTCTCACTGGCAAAAATAAGCAGCTGCCCCAGATCTCCCAAAGCCTCCTGCGTCGCCAGTTCATGCGGAATTTTTTCTGTCCCCTCGAGTAGATGGTCTTGAATCATACTGATGGCGCGTTGATATGATGCCCATAATTGTTCTCGATCAGAAAATGAATTGAGATCATATCCATAGGCCAATACGAACTGCCTTGCTTGATCTTTGTCTCGGACATTGAGCCTAGGAATATCTAAAACTGAAACTCCTCCAACCACGCAGTCGAAAACCGGAGCTTGAAATGTGAAATCAATATTCATAAGCCCAAAGCTAGTCTGCCGCCTTATAAGTTTCAAGTTGTTTTACATTAACCGACCAAACCAAGGGCACTAAAACGAGCACTTATTATTTGCCGGACCCTAAGACTTCGGTTGGGTCTGGTCGAGGTCATTTTGTTTCAATGAAATACCAAACAGTCATTACCAGGAGCATGACATCAGCATGCTTATTTGATAAACTGGTCCGATGGCGGTAGCAACAGCACAGAGCACACAAAACTATTTTAACACTCACCCGCATTTTCAACCGCGAATATTGGGCTCTACTGGATTCTCTATTTCGCCATTCGGCTTTGGCAGTTACCGTATCAGTGAAACAGCACCAGCGCATATTGAAGCGCTCAAAAAGGCAATTGAATCAGGTATCAATCTGATCGATACCAGTAGCAATTACGGCGATGGCAGTGGTAGTGCCGAAAAATTAATTGGCCAAGTTTTAGAGGATCTGATTCGCGCTCAAAAGATTGAGCGCAGTGAAATTGTTTTAGTTACAAAAGTTGGCTACCTTCAAGGAAAAACTTTAGCAGAGGCAAGAAATCGCTCAGAAAACAATCAGCCGTGGCCAGAGATGGTGACTTATCAAGATACTTGTTGGCATAATATTTCGCCTGAATTTTTAAATGATCAAATTATGAGCTCACTGGCAAATCTTCGGACTGATTGCATCGATATTTTGCTGCTTCACAACCCAGAATATTTTTTAAAGACCTCAAATCAGAAAGAGGTCTATTACTCGCGCATTAAAAAAGCCTTTGAGTTTCTTGAAACACAAGTGGATTTAGGCCGCATTCAATATTATGGAATTTCAAGTAATACTTTTATCGATCCAGAAAACTCATTTGAAAATACCTCTCTTGAAAAATGCTATAAATTGGCTGTAGAGGTTAAAAAGAACCATCATTTCGCAGTTGCTCAGTTTCCATTCAACTTATTTGAAAGTCAGGCGGCGCTGCTTAAAAACAATTCAGGCCGCACTCTTCTTGAATTTGCCGCAGAGAAGAAAATTGGCACACTTTCAAATCGTCCGTTAAATGCACTATTACGAGGTCAGATGAATCGCCTGGTGAGCTATCCCAATTATGACATCCTGGAAGTGAAGGGTGATATGCACCGTGCTCTCGGACGAGTTATCGAGCTTGAAAAGAAAAATGTTAGTCAAAGTCGGACCCAAGGGCTTATGTGGGGCCACGCCTTAAGAGAAAATCTTCAACAGCTTGACGACATTATTAAGTGGCGCGAAATTTTGTATCGGCAAATTTTACCTTCACTTGAGAGCGCCCTCAGTCGCTTACCTTCTACATCCAGCAAATGGGCTATTGAATATCGTGAAGTTGCCCTTGAGCTTTTATCCCTAATTACTAAAAATTTAGAGAGCATAGGAGCACAGAAAGCCCGCGTCCTAATGGATCAAATCTCTGATAAAAGTCCCGAATCAAAACTAGCGGCAAGCCTTTCAAGTAGTGTGCTAAGCCTCTATTCAAGTCTCAGCAGCTTGAATTGTGTTCTGGTTGGAATGCGCACGCCTGAATATGTTGATGATTGCCTGCAATCCAACAAGAAGATTTCTGAAAAAATGGTCATCGAAACCCTACAAAGTTTTTCAAAAAAATAAGCACCTTTAGAGCTTTTTTAACTGTCTCACCATCCCCGGGCTCAGGGCCTCCACATTTTACCAACTAAAAAAATAAAAGAAACCACTTACAATCCCACATAGCCTGGTAAGCTTAGGCTGCTTTTTTCAACAATACTTGATTCATCTCAGCATGCAAACGAGCTTGATCATCTGCCCAAAGGGGCTGGGCTTCAGCGAAAATCTTAACTAACTTCACATCAAATTGTCTGCCGGCAAAGTCTTGAAGCTCCTTATGGGCAACTTCTGGAGGCAAACCCCGGCGATATGCCCGCATCTGTGTCATGGCATCAAAGGTATCCGCCACCAAAATAATACGTGATTCGATCGGAACATTGTCACCGCTTAATTTATGGGGATACCCAAGTCCATCAATACGCTCATGGTGATGCAAAATGCCAGGGATCATTGCTTTAAAAAATGCATGATGTGTGAGTGGATTAATAATTTCTGCTGACTTAATTGGATGAATTTTCATGATTTCATATTCTTCAGCGGTTAACTTTCCGGGCTTAAGTAAAATTGAATCGGGAATAGCAACTTTGCCAACGTCATGAAACAGCGCTGCGAATTCAATGACACGAGAGTGATAATCGCTCAGTCCTGTAGCCACGGCCAATAAGCGACTGAGATGGCTGACGCGCATACAATGATAAAAGGTGTCGGGATCTTTCGCATAAACTGACTTCATTACAGACTTGGCAATACCGTGCGTCCATTCCGGAATGTCACCCCACATAAATCCCCCAGCTTTTAAAAAATATAAAAAGTCCTATACTATCTTATCGGCACAGCTGGACCAAACTACAGTTGAGTTTTTCTTAAAGCCTGCGCAAAAGTGAACTCAGCATAATGATTTGAGAATTTTGTCACAAGACCTAAAGCGAGGAAGCTCCCAGTAACCTTTGTTTCATATTGAAACGTCACATTTAGAGTTTTTTTTAGCTTAGCCGGTTTTCCTTTTGAAAGAAAGCCATACACTCTTGGCATATAGTCGAGATGCCTCTTGCCACTCACGATCGGTAATGGACTGAGAAAGTTTTCGCATTTTAACTTCTGGCAACAAGCCAGGGTCCGAAAAGATCTTAGCAAAGCTCGGATGCTCATCAAAACTAGGAGACAATTCAAACATTAAGGCCACAAACCCAGCCAAGTCAGAAATACTTGCCAAATGGTAACTGCGCGCTCTTTCTATCCCCTGGCCAATTCTCTCGCATAAAACCTCTTTATCGATAAATTGTACGACCCTTGAATGGTAACTTCTAAGGTGCCAGTAAATCAATCTCACCAGATCGCCTTCAATAGCCCCTCGACATCGCAGAAGTTGCTCATCCGAAAGATGAAGCAAGCAAGCCTCCGGCCTCAGCGTCGACAGGCGATGTGCCTCTGACTTGATCGAAAGACTAAAAAACTTCACTTCTAAATCATCTAGGCTGGGCAATCCAATCGATTCAATTGGCCCAAAAAACATGTTTTTTTCGAAGTCACTCCACATCGTAAACAAAGTTTCTAAAACGGCGGCGTCATGAAATCGCAAAAAATACGGACTGCCTTCAGGCCCTTTGGTGATTATAAACTTCTGTAAGTGGGTTCCAAGCGCAAGCATTGAAACCGGAGCGACGATAAAAATTCCCCAGCGCTCGGTCGAAAGTGAAAGGTTAAACCAGTCGAGAGCTTCACTATTTACCTCCACCAGAAGTGGCGGCTGATAGTAGACTTTATCCCAAGCAATCATTTCAAAAAGTTCAGTATCCGTGTCCTTTAAATCGAGATGCTGCTTTGGCAAATCAAAGGGAATCTGAAAGAAAGGATCGACCAATGCAAAAAGTCGCTTTTGAGAGGCAAACTCAGAAAGTTTTGCTTGCAGACTTCGGCTTCTCTCAATAGCGTATTTATCCATTGAGTAGCTCTTCGGCAACTTCAGTTTAGCTTCTTAGGGGTCAAGGCTAAAAAAAGTCCAAAAAAAATATCAATAACTCAGACTTCCATTGCGCATGGCGTGGCTTGGACACTTTTGCTAAATTCGTTTTTTAGTGAATTGGAGCTGACAAAATACTGATACACCTTCTTAGAGTTTAGTTGCTTCACAAATGATAAACGAGTCAGACCGAGACGACAGTTCAATTTAGTTTTTCGTCTTTTTAGATCTTGCTCTGTCCCATATCAAACTGAGGCACTTGATATTTGTTGGCCTGGAGTGAATACTTTTAAAATGACTCGTCATTCAATCCATACATCCACCATAAATTTGAGCCTCATCATAGTATTTATTTTTGCCGCCCATTGCGCCTTCGCAGAGAGAGACAATTTGCTAAACTTGAAGGCAGTGGCGCCGCAAGAGGCAACCATCAGCCCGCCCTCTTCTGGCGCTAAATCAAACGAAACTCCAAAGTTGGCCCCTCAGGCACAGGGCCCTCAGACAATTACCTTGAGCTCAAAGCCAATCCCCGTAAAGGCCCCCTCCCTTAGCATCGCCGAAACCTGCGGTGAAAGTCTAAAGAAGTTAAATCTCAAACAAAAACTAAAGGCCATAGATGCGATCTGCAAAAGTGCCAAAGAGCTCGCTGGATGCACTAGCGTGGAAGGTCAAAAAATATTCTATTTTGATCGCGACGGAGTAAGCGCACCCAATAGCTCTGAAAAACCAGCACAAAGAATTTTGAGTTTCTCGCTCATTCATGGCGATGAAGAAGAAAGTGCGGCCGTTACACTTGCGTGGATTGACCGTTTAAACAGTATTGAACCTAGAAATTCATGGCGGGTAATTCCAATTTTGAATCCTGATGGTTGGGCACGAAAGACTCGAACCAATGCCCATGGCGTAGATGTAAACCGTAATTTCCCGAGTAAAGATTGGCATGATACCGCGCTTAAATTCTGGAAGTCGCAGACCAAGGAAAACTCCAGAAGATTTCCCGGATCTAAGCCCGCCAGTGAGCCCGAAACAAGATGTGCGATGGCGCAAATTGAAGACTTCAAGCCCGACTTTATTATTTCGATTCATACGCCTCTTGGCCTGCTTGATTTTGACGGACCAAAGGTAACCGCGCCAGCTTTTACTCCTCTGCCGTGGGTGTCTCTAGGGAACTTTCCCGGAAGCCTCGGCCGCTATATGTGGATTGATCGTGGCATTCCTGTATTAACGGTTGAACTCAAACCCGATGGCCTCAAACATCTTGAAGAATTTGATCGCTTGCAGGACGCATCTGGAACAGTCGCGATTCAAGCTGAAAAACTATTAAAGAGAAAAAAACTGACGAAGTAACCCCCACTCTGGCTTGTTATCTGGCTTGTTATCTGGCTTGTTATCTGGCCCCGTGCATACTGAAACTCGGCCACCGACGTCGTCTAGAGAATCGGATGATGCAACATTTCTTTGGTAGGCTCTTATAAAAAAACAAGATCAAAGCTGCTTAATTTTTGCCAGCCTTAAATCTCATTTGTTTATTTTTACAGCAGAGATTAGCTCGACATTTAGCTGGACTTGGACGAAGTGCGTAGAGCTAATAGCTGCCCAAAAAACTGCTTGAAACCTAATAAAATTCAGCAAGCTTGAGGAGCTAAGAACATTTAGGAGCGCCACTCTTAAGCCCAAAATAAATTTTCTCAAAAATTTCTTAAATGCCCTTTGACAGAATTTCAAGAGCCGTATTAGCGTCGATATTGTGATGGGGAATTTGGACGGAAAATGCCTTGAGGGGGGCTTTTTTCTATGTCCAGATTGATTCTTCAGCCAGGGCGCCGTTTCAGTTTATGCGGCGCTTGCTTGTTCATACAAAATTTTTGTTTGTTTGAATGCTTTTGTTTGAAAAAACAATAGCGGCGGTGCCCTATTCACTCTTTTGCGGTGTCACATCATCAAGTAGTAGCCTGGAGGCAGCATGGATTTAGAGAGAACTACGACTAGCAATACGACTAGCAATACGACCACCGGCCAAACTAATGGCGGTTCAATTAATGATCCAAACCAAAATAATTCCCAGATACGAAGTCCGTCGGCAGTAATGCGTGTGAAAAAACGCGATGGTTCGCTGGTTCCGGTGAACGTGACCAAGATCGTAGAGCGAGTCATGCGCTGCTGTTACGGTCTTACTGATGTTGATCCTTACCGAGTTGCCGTTCGCGCAATCAGCGGCCTATACGACGGTGCCACGACAAAAGAGCTCGATGACTTATGTATAGCGACGGCAAGTCTTCTCATTGGTGAAGAACCACAGTATTCGCTTCTTGCAGCCAATCTCCTGTCAACTTATGTAGAAGAAGAAGTTCGCACAACCGGAGTTCGTTCTTTCAAAGATGCGGTCGAATATGGTGGAAGGTCTGGCCTGATCAGTCAAGATGTGGTTCATTTTGTTCAGGCCAATGCGCATGAGCTTGAAGTGGCCCTTGATTACACTCGCAATCAACTCTTTGAATATTTTGGCCTCAGAACAGTATATGATCGCTATTTGTTAAAAGATCCAAAGACTCGCAGTGTTTTTGAAACACCTCAGTACTTTTTTATGAGAGTCGCCTGCGGTCTAGCTAAGAATGCCGCCGAAGCTATTGAACTATATGAGCTCACCTCAAAACTCGATTATATGCCAAGTACCCCTACACTTTTTAATTCAGGAACCTTGCGCCCCCAAATGAGCTCATGCTATTTGTTGGATTCTCCAGAAGATGAGCTTGCGTCGATCTATAAAAAATATACCGACATTGCACTGCTTTCTAAATTCGCGGGTGGTATCGGCGTCGCCTATCACCGTGTTCGAGCGCGTGGTTCGCTAATCAAAGGAACCAATGGCCATTCAAATGGGATCGTGCCTTGGCTTAAAACTCTCGACTCATCGGTTGCTGCCGTAAACCAGGGCGGTAAGCGCAAAGGTGCTTGCTGCGTCTATCTTGAAACTTGGCATGCTGACATTGAGGAGTTCTTAGAACTTCGAGACAATACGGGCGATGAGGCCAAGCGCACGCATAATCTAAATATAGCCAATTGGGTTCCTGATTTATTTATGAAGCGCGTTGAGAGTGGTGGAACATGGTCTTTGTTTGATCCCAAAGTCGTTCCGCAACTGACCGATTTATTTGGGGACGCTTTCGAAAAATCATACCTTGAGGCCGAAGAAAAAGGAATTTTCATTAAGCAAGTCGATGCACGAGGTCTTTATTCTCGCATGATGAAGACACTCGCCCAAACCGGTAATGGTTGGATGACATTCAAAGATGCTTCAAACCAAAAATGCAACCAAACAAAAATGCCCGGCAATGTGGTACATCTGTCCAATTTGTGCACCGAGATTTTAGAAGTCACAAACAATGACGAAACCGCTGTTTGTAATTTAGGTTCAGTCAACTTATCGCGACATATTAATGGCAACCAATTTGACTTTGAAAAACTTCAAAAGACGGTTCGTACTGCGGTTAAATTTTTAGATAAGGTCATTGACATCAATTACTACCCCATTGATCAAGCTAAAAGCTCAAATCACAAATGGCGCCCGGTCGGACTCGGCGTCATGGGCTTGCAAGACACTTTGTTTAAACTTCGTATGAGTTTTGACTCTGAAGAAGCACGAAAATTATCGGCGCGAATTCAAGAAGAAATTTATTTGCATGCGCTTGATACTTCGTGTGAGCTTGCCCGCGAGCTCGGACCTCATAGTAACTTTCAAGACACTCGAGCCGCAGACGGCATCTTGCAATTTGATCTGTGGGGTGTAACCCCGGTCAACCAACCAGCCTGGGACACGCTACGTGCGAAAATCAAGAAATTCGGTTTGCGAAACTCATTACTCCTTGCAATAGCTCCTACAGCCACGATTGCTTCAATTGTTGGATCCTACGAATCCATCGAGCCACAAATTAGCAATTTGTTTAAACGCGAAACTCTCTCTGGAGAGTTTTTACAAATCAATAAATACCTCGTTCTAGAATTAAAGGCTTTGGGACTTTGGACTGAAAAAATTAGAGGTGAGATCAAGCGTGCGGAAGGTAGCATTCAAGAAGTTACTGAAATCCCGGCTGAGCTGAAACAAATTTACCGAACCTCTTGGGAGCTTCCTATGAAAGCCCTGATTGATATGGCGGCTGATCGCGGGGCCTATATCGATCAAAGTCAGTCGCTCAATTTGTTTATGGAAAGCCCAAATATCGGCAAACTTTCTTCGATGTATATGTATGCCTGGAAGAGAGGAATTAAAACAACCTATTATCTGCGATCCCGTCCGGCCACTCGTATTTCACAAACTGCACACACCCCAGCCCCTGATCTTGCTAAACCACAAGTAACAGATCAAGAAGCCGTAGTATGTTCACTTGAGAATCCAGAGTCGTGCGAAAGTTGTACTTAAAAAATTTTAAAGTGGCGCCAAAAGAAATTGCGCGCAGGAGACATTAATGCTTTTAGATCCAGGGTTCAATCTCACACTACGCCCCATGAAGTATCCGGTATTTTATGAAATGTATAAAAATGCCATAAAAAATACTTGGACAGTTGACGAAATCGATTTTGCAAAAGATACAACCGATCTTCACTCAAAAATGAATCCTGCTGAAAAGCATTTGATTAGTCGATTAGTTGCATTTTTTGCAACCGGCGATTCCATAGTAGGTAATAATTTAGTTTTAAATTTGTACAAACATCTAAATGCTCCAGAAGCCAGGCTCTATTTGTCTCGGCAACTTTACGAAGAAGCGCTTCACGTTCAATTTTATCTAACTCTGCTGGACACCTATATTCCAGATCCAGAAGAGCGCAATCAGGCTTTTGCAGCTATTGAAAATATCCCATCAATTAAGGCCAAAGCTAAGTTTTGTTTTAAGTGGATGGACTCAATCAATACTCTTGATAAAGTTGAGACGACCCAAGATCGACGAAAATTCTTAATGAATCTGATTTGCTTTGCAACTTGCATTGAAGGTCTATTTTTCTTTGGCGCCTTCGCTTATGTTTATTTTCTGCGTAGCAAGGGGTTACTTGATGGACTCGCCAGTGGCACCAACTGGGTCTTCAGAGATGAAAGCGCACATATTAATTTCGCGATGAAAGCCGTTGAAATTGCAAGGAATGAAGACCCAAGCCTATTTAATCAAGGTATGCAAGACATGGTCGTTGCAATGCTAGAGGAGGCTGTCGAATGTGAGATGGACTTTGCAAATGATGTCTTAGAGTTAGGACTAGCAGGACTATCACCAAAGGATATGCGCCAATACCTCGAGTTCATTGCAGACCAAAGATTGCAAGCACTTCATATCCCTCCGCGATTTGGCTCTAAAAATCCATTTGGCTTTATGGAGTTGCAGGATGTTCAGGAGCTCACCAATTTTTTCGAACGTAGAGTGTCGGCATACCAAGTTGGTGTGAGCGGAGCCGTTAGTTTCGACGAAGCCTTTTAGCGGTTTGCAATGCGCTCACCACTAGGCAAAAAAATCGCCCTCTTACTTAAGAAGGCATCATTTTTAAATCATAATCCTGAAGTTTCTCTCAACGAGTTCTGCGATCATATTGAAAGTAGACGTGAGTTTTTAAAACAAACTGCATTCTTACATGCTGGTCTCTTATTAGGAAGTGGAGTTCTAACTTCCTGTGTTACTGCTCCCTCACCAAGTAAGCCTGTAAATGGCATTGAAATGAACTCAGACAGCTCTAGCTCAAAAGTCATTATACTGGGTGCGGGCATGGCCGGCCTCACCAGTGCCTACTACCTAACAAAGGCGCAAATTCCTTGTGAAATATATGAGTCAAGTTTTCGATCTGGCGGGCGAATTTTCACCAAAGAAAACTTCAACCAAGAGCATATGTACTGTGAATTGGGTGGCGAACTCCTAGACAGTAACAATCAGGATCTTTTCAATTTATGCCGTGATTTTTCAATTGAAATTGAGGCCTTTGCCGAAGGTGACAAGGGTTTAGAGAGCAATCTCTATTTTATCAAAAATAAACTCTATACCGATCGAGACCTGCTACCCGCCTTTAAAAAAATTGCCTGGCAGTTAGAAAAGGCAAAAGCATTACCGCCAGAGAAATTAGATCAAATTTCACTTGAAGAGTATCTTTCAAAACTCAAAGGTGTGGAGCCTTGGCTAATTGAAGTTTTGAGAATTGCCTATGTCGGCGAATCTGGAGTCGAAGCGGATCAACAGTCGGCGCTAACTATGATTAGTACGATTTACAGCGACTTCGGTCAAGGCACACGCTTTTTTGGTGATAGCGATGAGTCGCTAAAAATGAAAGGTGGAAACTCTCGTCTCACAAATGCGATTGAAAAGTATCTCTTATCAAATGGCGTTCAAATCCACTTTGGAGTTCCATTAATTGCCATCAAAGAGCTCACGCAAAAAATCGAAATGCAGTTCTCTAAAGATACTTCTCAAATCACGGTGAAAGCGGATCGAGTGATTTGCACGATCCCATTCAGTAAGCTTCGTGAAGTTGATGGCGTTTTCAGACTTTCTCTTGATCCACTTAAAAAAATCTGTATCAAAGACATGAATTACGGAACGAATTCAAAATTGATGCTAGGCTTTGACAGAGCCCTTTGGCGAAAGGCGCCAAAACCCCATTCAAACGGCATGGTATATTCAGATTTATTTGATCAAAATTTATGGGAAACTAGCCGTTTACAAACTGGGAGTAAGGCGATTCTCACCAGCTACACAGGTGGCAAGAACGGCGCGAAACTCTCGGCTGAATTAATTCCAGAATATTTAAATAGTTTTGAACTGATCTTTCCGGGTTTGAAAAGAATTTTTGATTCAAATACCGCACTTCTAAATTGGTCGAAATATCCACATTCAAAGGGAAGCTACTCGGCCTTTGCACCTGGACAAATAACACAATTTGGCGATATCGCCGGTAAAACGGAACTTGCTAATCGCCTACTCTTTGCTGGCGAACATGCTACGAAAGAATTTGCTGGCTTCATAAATGGCGCAGCTTATTCTGGTCGAATAGCTGCCGAAAAAATAAAAACCCAAAAACAGTTATGATCTTGGGTTCGCAGAGCTGCAAATTTCAATGAACTTACTTCTTGATTGTTTTCTTCGTATTTGTAGTTGTAGTCGCCTTGGCACCAGTTGGCTCAGATTTCATTTCAGTAGTAGCTGCCGCCATGATTTTTTGGCCAGTGCCCTCTAGTAGAATACAAGCCTTTTCATCTCTCCAAAAGCTATGATCCCCAAGATCTAACCAGCGGTTTTCGCCTTCAAAGAGACGAACATTTATCAGTTTCACACTCTTGTTATGATCTATCTGCTTTTGGAATTCAGTGAAAAAATATTTCAATATGTTCTCGGGGGTCGGGATGATAAGCTTAAAGTA
>JAYVXS010000153.1:0-5038 GCA_043784965.1 Bdellovibrionales bacterium | reverse complement strand
CCAAAAATTTGTCCTGGTCAGCAGGCTTGCGAATAAATCCGACCGCCTGACTTTTAGGAACTTCGTCCATTCCACTCAGAAAGACGATTGGAACATCTTCAATAATGTCAGGTTTCTTTTCTTCGAGTAGAGTTAAAAAATCAACCCCAGTCATATCTTCCAACTGCATATCGAGAAGTATCAAATTCGGCTTATCAACTTGAGAGAGAACCGCAAGAGCTTCTGCGCCACTTTGTGCCACAAAAACTTTAAATCCTTCTGATTCAAGAATAATTCTCTGGAGGGTTAGCGTATCGGCACTATCATCAATGAGTAGGATTGCCTGCTTAGGCGGAACAGTTTTTTTGTTTTCAACATGTTGTAAGTTTTCTGACGTCTTTTCCATTTTCATCCTTTGGCCAGCTATATTTAGACAATGCGCATTGTCCACCACAAGGAGACCGAAGTCCAATAAAAAGTGATCAGCTTAACGTCGCGTTCTAAAACATTGCACTTCAAATTGCTTGAGCCCGCTGTTTGGGACGATCTCAAAAGGCTTTTAAACGACCAAAAGTATAGGCAGGTGATTTTCGAGTCCAAGGATTCATCTTATCAGATTTCATGGGTTATTCGCACCGCACGCAAAAAATCGTCAGCTGATTGTGCTGGTACCTTTGCCTTTCGAAATCTATGTTTTTTTTCGATGAATCAGCCATTGGTAGTCTATTTTGCAATAAACCACCGGGAAGCTCTTAATGAAATTTACCGAAATTATCTTTCGGATGCAACCGGTCGAGGTCAATTTACCTCTATCGAAAAACTTAAGAGTAGTATTGGGTCTTATGCCTTCATGACCTTATTGCTGCCAATTGGAACGATCCAAACAAAAAATATTCTAACGGCTCCGTTCAAGTGATAGTAAGTAGCGCTCCACGCCTTATAGAATCGGAAGGATGTACTGTCGATACAGCACGTTTGCTTGCGAGAACAACAAAATGCAAAAAACGCCAAGGCACTTTGAGCCGAGAGTACTTCTGCACGACTTTTTGCCCATAAAGGGCTGCGTGATTTACTACTTTCCTCTTCACTCTATGGATATTGGCTCTCAAACTTCCAACTCAAAAATGCGTTCCGCTGGAGTTGGTAGAGGAGTATTGATTTTTGGAGGAGTTCTGAATTTGTGGCTCATCTAAATACTCTGGGTCGTGTGGGATTCTTGGTCAACAAGCAAATCTTCGGGATTAGAAAAACAAAGCCACTTTTAGACATAGGCCGAAATTGAAACAATTAATAGCAAAGCAAAATCCAAGTTTTACCTTGACGGGTCCTCAAGGTGATTTTATTAAAAGCGTAGCAGATCAGTTTGGACCTGTATAAACAAATTAAAAGTTTCAAAGAATTCACCAGACCGGTCAGATATTACTTGTTTTGGGAGAGGACGTTATGTGTGGAGTGATTGGCGTTTATTCTAAGACTCAGGTTGTGGATTCAGCCTGTATTGAACGCGCGCTTCCGGTCCTCGCTCATCGAGGACCGGATGAGCGAAACATTTGGATATCTGAGAATCGGCAGGTCGGACTCGGCCATACGCGCTTGAGTATTATAGGCCTTCAAAATGGTCGCCAACCATTGGCAAGTGAAGACAAAAAAATCCATGCCGTTGTCAATGGGGAATTTTACGGTTTTGAAGCCATTCGAGAGGATTTGAAAAGTAAGGGGCATAGCTTTAGCACGGATTCTGACAGTGAAATTCTCATTCATCTTTATGAAGAAATGGGCACCGCTTGTCTTCATAGGCTTCGAGGTGAATTTGCTGGCATACTGTGGGATGAAAAAAATAAAACATTTTTTGCTGCGCGAGATCGATTCGGTATTAAACCACTCTTTTACACCCAAGTTCGCGGACAAATTTTTGTAGCTTCAGAAGTAAAAGCGCTCCTCGCTATGGGAGTAGATGCCAAATGGGATCTCGAAGCTCAATTTCAAATTCATGCTGGCGTAACGCTGCCGAATCGAACTCTTTTTGAAGGAATTTACTCCATTCCACCAGGCCACTTTCTCATCGCAAGCCGCGGAGACCTCAAAATCATTCCTTACTGGGATTTCAACTATCCAAAGCTTTCGAGGCAAAATTCACCTCCTGATTCGGTCCCTAGTTTTGAAAAAAGCGTTAAGCTGATAAGAGCCAAATTGCAAGAGGCCATTCTCATTCGCATGCGAGCCGATGTACCCATTGGAGTTTACCTAAGCGGTGGCATAGATTCGTGTGCAATTTTGGGTTTTGCCTCCCAAATGGTGAGTCGGCCGCTGCATGCCTTTACTCTTAGTTTCGACGACACGAAATATGACGAGAGAGCAATTGCCCAAGAAATGGCAAAGCATTCCGGCGCTGAATTTTGTCCGATCGAGATCACGTCGCAAGATTTGGCAGACAATTTCGAAAGTGCGGTCGTCGCTGGAGAGACACTGCTCACAAATGGTCACGCCATAGCTAAGTATTTGCTATCAAGAGCTGTCAATCATGCCGGATTCAAAGTCGTATTGACGGGCGAAGGGGCAGATGAGGTTTTTGGTGGCTATGCTCCATTTAAAAGAGATATGATTCTTTATAACTCCAAGAATAGTGCTGCAGAGATTTCGAGTCTTATTCAGGAGCTTCAAAAAACAAATGCTGTTTCGAGTGGAACTTTGTTTGCGCCTGAAGCCGGTCCGGTGTCGCTGTCATTGGTTCAAGCCTTGGGTTTTATGCCCTCTCATCTTGAAGCTTTCTTGCTGGCTGGATCAAAGTTACGCTCCCTACTGAATCCTGATTTTCTCAGTGACTTTATCGATCGTGATCCAGTGAGGATACTGTTGAACGAGCTGGATGTTCGAGATCAACTCCACGGCCGTGAGCCACTTCATCAGTCTATGTATCTATGGAGTAAGACGACGCTCCCGCAATATCTTTTGACCGTCCTCGGTGATCGCATGGAGATGTCTCATTCAGTTGAAGGACGAGTCCCTTTTCTTGATCACGAATTGGTAGAAGCGCTTGTTCGCTTGCCGGCCTCGTATAAAATCAATGGTCTAACGGAAAAGTATATTTTGCGAGAAGCCGCACGACCGGTATTGACAGAGACTGTTTACCGTCGTCAGAAGCATCCGTTTTTTGCGCCTCCTGCTTCAGTCCAAACCGGAAATCCTTTTTATCAATTCATACAAGATACTTTGCGCAGTTCAGACGGCTTATCAAATATTCCCTTTTATGCTCAAAAAGAAGTTTTAAAACTTCTTGATACTGTCCCAAATTTGAGTGCTGAAGTGCGATTGACTGTCGATCCTCTCTTTATGATGATGGCAAGCTGTGTAATCCTACAAAAGCGTTATAAAATATAAAATCAATAAGATAAAAAGATTTTAACTTTTGGCTAGTGGATACTGAGCCAGAAAAAAATATTCATACCGGATCTAGCTTTGCTGATTTTATCGAAGAAGAGGGGCTGGAGGCTGAAGTTTCGGCCAAAGCAACTGCAAGAATAGCTAAAACGAGCACTTATTCGGCCGCGGCCCCGACCGCGGACTTCGGCATGATAATTGAACTATAAACAGACGTACGGCAATTAGGATTGCTGAGATCAAATAATTGCCATCGTGGTGTCCATATTTTTGACAATGCATTGGCAATTTTGGTTTTAGAGTAAATAAAGGAGTTTTTATGTCACTTAAAAGAGTTTTGATCGCCTCACTTGTTTTTGGAACTGGATTGGTCAATCAGGCCCATGCCGAAATCAATGAGTGTGTGGCGCTATTCCTAAATGACGGGGGAAAGTCGTTTACCTATCTAAATAAACTCGGAAATAGAACTGAGTTTATAACGCTCCCCAAGGGTGCTAAATTTTCGTTTAGAAGCTTAAAACCTTCTTTATTTGGTGCGCCTAATGCAGATATCGATAATCGGAATCTCGCGCTCACTTCGAAACTGGAATCGAACTTTCCTCCGGCTCAAGGTGGATTGCCATATGCACTCGATCGTCTGAAACAATGTTGGGGTAGTTGTGTCCGTATTTTAGCTAGCCTAGGAACTCGCAAAATTGAGATCGACATTTATAAAGGATATGATAAAGCGCTAAGACTTCAAGATTTTGCAATTGTTACTCAAGATAATGCAGTAAATGCCCGCGCTGAATTGCAAGATAAATTAGAAAGACTTGATATAACTGAACAACATATTGCGAGTCTTGTGCAATCTGGTGCCTCGGTTCTAATCGTTGGCGAAGGTGCCGGAAGAATTTTTCCCTATCTTTTGAGTAGAGGAGTCAAAGTAAAAGCTGCAGATTCTTGGTATGGGCAAGATGTGACTCAGCTCAACTTACCTGAACTGCGACAATTTCAGAGCCAATATGCTGAACATCTTATCGCAGCGAATCCAAGAGCTCTCACGGAAATATCAGAGGGTTCATTCGATTTAGTCGTTTCAATTTCTCATAGGAATGAAGCCCGCGAATTGCGCTACGCTAGAGTGTATGCTGCTTTTCGAGCAAGCAAAAGTGGTGGCATGGTTAAGGTTTTAACGCCAAATAATCTCGTTCAATCTCGTTCCGGCCAGATCAACGGCACTACTTATTCATACTTGCCTAATCGAATTGTCATTCAAAAAGGAACAATGAACGACCTTGAGGCCCTCCAATCGCGATTAGGCGCCTCAAATGCTATGCCTACTGACGTTGCGGATACTGCCGCTAAAATAGAAAATATTTTGAAAAAACATAAATAACAATCTACTTAGAAGCCTTGACCTTATAAACTAAAGCTCAATTAATTGGTGGCGGGGAATGGGCGCAATTATCTCTTCCAAACTGCTTGATACTACAGTAAGCTTTCCATCTAGTGCTGTTGAATGAAATTTACCAGATTGTTATGGTAAGATCAGCGCCGGGCTACTTCTGATTTTTTAAATTTTCAAGAAATTTAGCAACGACAAAGGGCGTGTATTTTTCAGGATGAAGATTGAGGTCATTGCGATGCTTATAGATAAAACTAAAGTAAATTGTGGGATCGATGCCGGCAGCTGTGCAAG
>JAYVXS010000152.1:0-15616 GCA_043784965.1 Bdellovibrionales bacterium | reverse complement strand
ACGATTAACTCAACGATTAACTCAACGATTAACTCAACGATTAACTCAACGATTAACTTAATGATTAATTTAATGATTAATTTAATGATGAATATAATGATCAACTCAATATTTGAAGAGGACCTATGACATCTGAAGTTTCTAAACGATCAGAGATAGCGAAAGCGCCACCTCATCTGCCGGTTTTATTAGGTGAAATTATGCAGATTTTTGAGCTTTCAAAGCTGAAGCCCCAAAGCTATTTGGATGGAACTTTTGGCAGGGGCGGGCATTTGCGGGCAATACTAGACCAATTTCAAAAGCTTAAAGCCTACGCAATGGACTGCGATCAGGACGCCATCGTTTATGCGAAAACGAATTTTGCGGATGAGATATCTGCCTCACGACTTGAGCTTGCACACTCCAATTATGCAAATTTTTCAGTTGCTCGCGAAGCTGCCGGCTGGCCTGAGAAATTCGATTTAATATTGCTGGATTTAGGCGTTAGTTCGCCTCAGTTAGATGAAGCTTCTCGTGGATTTAGTTTTTATTTGGACGGTCCGCTTGATATGCGCATGGATCAAAGTCAGGATTTGACAGCTGAAGAGATCGTCAATGATTGGGATGAAGAGGATCTTTATAAGGTATTTAATCAACTGGGTGAGGTGCGCCGGCCCAATCGTGTTTTACGAGCTGTTATACATGACCGAAAAAGCAAGAGATTTCAAACGACTCGAGAATTAGCGTCACTCATCGAGAGAGTTGATGGTTGGCACAAAAAAGGGGTGCATCCAGCTACCCAATATTTTATGGGTTTACGACTTGCTGTAAACAATGAGCTTGGCGGACTGCGAGAGACCTTGCCAATATTGATGGAAGCGCTTTCGCCATATGGACTTTTGGCGGTACTGAGCTTTCACTCTCTCGAAGATAGAATTGTAAAGAATATTTTCAAAGAAGAGAGAAAGTTAGGTAGACTAGTGAATAAGAAGGTCATCATAGCAACACGAGAAGAGCAAAAAGAGAACTCACGATCCAGGAGCGCGAAGCTCAGAGTTTTCGAAAGGACAACAGATGAGGTTTCAGCCGGGGAGACAGATGAATCAGATACGGATGAATCGCCAAGGTATTAAAGAATTAAAGCCTTACCTTAGCATTTTTATTATTATTACATTTTTATTCAGCGTGGTTTTCTTAAAGATGGAAATTCGCAGAATCGGATACGCCGACCTTAAGTTGTCTCGTGATGAGAAGAGGGTGCGCGATCAGAGCCGGGGTCATATGATTGCACTTGCAAAGGTCACACGCCCTGGTCGTCTGCAAAAGCTTGCGGAGAGCCGATTGACTTTGAGAAAAGCCGAATCAGGTCAAATTATTCAAATGTCCGATCTTGGGCATCTCGCCAAGCAATGAAAAGTCGAATTAGCGTACTCTTTATCTCATTGGCTCTATTCGCGTGCTTCGTTCTGTTACGCGCCGCGAGTCTACAGATATGGCATAATGAAAGACTTAAGACTTTACAGAAAAAGCAATTTGAAACCTTAATTGAAATACACGGTCGGCGCGGCGACATCGCCGATCGTAAAGGGCATGAGTTGGCAGTTTCAGCGGCGGCATACTCTTTGTTCGCAGATCCAAAAATCATAGTGAACCGCCGTCAGGTATCCCATCTATTGCAAAAAGAATTTGGCTTTACAAAAAAACAGGTTTTAGAAAAATTGCGAATAAAAAGTCGATTTGTTTGGTTGGTGCGCAAGCTAGATCGAGAAAAGCGAGACCGCATTGCGGAGCTTAAAATAAAGGGACTAGGTTTTATCGAAGAGTCGAATCGTATTTATCCAAATGAACGTCTTTTTTCACAGAGCCTCGGCATGGTCGGCTCTGAAGGAAAAGGCCTCGAAGGTCTCGAGCTCTTTTATAATGATATTTTGTCAGGCCAAAGTAAAACTGTAAATATGAAGCGCGATGCCCGTGGGCGTCCGCTGGTGGTAAACGGTCAAATCTTTAACGAAGCTCCCGACGGTGAGGATTTACAGCTGACCATTGACCGCGAGCTGCAGTTCATTTTAGAGCAAGAACTTTCAAGTGTGGTAGCTGAGCAGCGTGCGGACTCTGCCGTTGGCGTGGTGCTTGATGCAAATACCTCGGAGGTTTTAGCACTGGCGAGTGTTCCGTTAGGTTCAGGAAATAGTGATTCCGTAACACGGCGAAATCGTGCGATTAGTGATTCTTTTGAAGCCGGCAGTGTGATGAAGCCAATTTTATTTGCGGGAGTTTTGCAAAAAAACTTGATGACCCCACAAACCCGTATCGATTGTGCCGGTGGAGTTTTAAGAGTTGATAATAAAATAATTCATGAAGCCGATGAAAAGCATGAGTTTCACACTATGACCTTGAGTGAAATTTTAGCCTATTCTTCAAATGTTGGTTCAGCAAGAGTTGGCCTAGAATTCGGAGCTGAAAATTTACGTCAGACCCTATCGGCATTTGGCTTTGGCGATAAAACCAATGTTGACTTGCCAGGTGAAGCCAAAGGGATATTACAGCCGCTCCCATGGAGAAATCACCTTCTCGCAAACATTGCATTTGGTCACGGCGTCGGCGTTACCCCGATACAAGTTGCCAATGCCTACGCGGCAATCGCAAACGGCGGATGGCTCAGACGCCCATTTATAGTTAAAAAGATTCGTGACAATGAAACTGGTGACACACTTGAGACTCAAGTGAAAACGCTGAGGCGGGTGCTCACTCAAGAAGTTGCTGATCAAATGAAAATGATGCTGGTTGGAGCCACGTCAAAAGATGGAACTGGTTTCAATGCAAGAGTGCCGGGCTTTTTAGTGGCCGGTAAAACTGGCACGGCCCAAAAGGTAAATCCCTCGGGACGTGGTTACCTTAAGAATGCCTATATTTCTAGTTTTGCTGGTTTTCTGCCAGCAAATGATCCGAAGTTTGTAATATACGTCGCGATTGATAATCCAAAAAAAGATTATTATGGCGCACAAGTCGCGGCTCCGGTATTTTCGAGACTTGCCAGATTTGCAGTGCGTGAATTTGGCTTAGCGCCTGGATATTCTTCGGAAACAACATTTATTTCTGAGAAGAAAATTACCATGCCGGCAAAGCTTGCGGTATCAGTTAAAGATGAATTTAGACTTGGCGGGCAGGCTTTGGTTCCGGAATTAAGGGGCCTAAGTTTGCGAGAGGTTATCGCGAGAATTTCAAATAGTGATATTGATTTCAAATTAAGCGGCAGCGGATTTGTGCTTAACACCAATCCTCCGGCAGGAATGAACTGGCCAAACGAGAATGACAAAAAACTCGAAGTAAAATTCGGACCGGATGCCTCGCCTGGTTCTTCTCTTGGTAAGGAGAATTAGATCAATGCGCCTTGCGCAGGCCTTTTCAATTTTTTCAAGTTTGAGACTCGGCGACTCTCCCACTCAAGAAATATCTCACATTTGTTTTGATTCTCGAATGGTTGAGAAATCCTCGGTTTTTGTGGCTATTCGAGGTGAAAGGGTCGATGGGCATATTCATCTTAAGCAGGCATGTGATCGGGGTGCGGTTGGGCTTGTGGTTGAAAATCCGCAAAATATTCCTCTTGGGTTTAGTGGGGGAGTGGCGGTCGTTTCGGACTCTAGAAAAGCGCTCAATGAACTTGCCTCTCACTTTTACGGGGCACCCTCAGAAAAGCTATTTGTTGTCGGTGTCACTGGTACAAACGGCAAGACCACGACCACAAATATGGTTGAAAGAGTGCTAAATGAATACGGCTGGCCAACCGGAGTGATCGGCACCATTGACCATCACTTTCTTGATAAAGCTTGGGCGAGTGAACTGACAACCCCTGATCCAGTTTTATTTCAAAGAAGACTTTCTGAGTTTGTTGCACTTGGAGCTCAGGCAGTATGTCTTGAGGTTTCGAGTCATGCGCTCATTCAGTCACGGGTGGATGAGGTGCAGTTTGATGTTGCGGTCTTTACAAATTTGACACGAGATCATCTTGATTATCATCACGATATGGAAAGCTATTTTCAAGCAAAGCTGAAGCTATTTAATGAGCTGCTTGGGCGTTCAAAAAAGAAAACTACTTATGCTGTGATTAATAGTGATGACGAATATGGCCAGAGGTTAATGGGCTTAACTTCTGCGAAGGCCATTTCATATGCCAAGCGTGATGCGCAGATTAGCTTTGAAATATTGAATATGGATTATGCGGGGACACGTTTTGAAATACATTCTAACTTCGGCAGCTGTGTTTTTGAAATCAGAATGACTGGCTTGCACAATGTTTACAACGCTTGTGCGGCAATTGCCGTTGGGCTTTCGGCCGGAGCAACTTTAGAGACCTGTGCACGCGGCCTTAAAAAATTAGAAAACGTCAATGGACGACTCCAATCAGTCGCAAATCCGCAGGGCCTGCATATTTTTGTCGATTATGCACATACGGATGATGCACTTAAAAACTCACTTTCTCATTTGCATCAAATTCGTATGCAGCAGGCGCCAAACTGTAAACTGATCTGCGTATTTGGCTGTGGCGGAGATCGTGACAAAGGCAAACGGCCACTTATGTTTAAGGCGGCTCAAGAATTTGCGGATATTGTTATTGTAACAAGTGATAATCCACGCACAGAAGATCCTCTGAAAATTATTTCAGATATTGTGGGTGATCAGTTAGAGTCAGAAAAATTGAAAGTTGAAGTGGATCGCAAGCAAGCCATCTGCAAAGCAATTAAAATGGCAGGACCTGGAGATGCCATTCTAATTGCAGGTAAAGGTCACGAAGACTATCAGATTATTGGAACCCAGAAAATCGAGTTTAGTGATTTCAAGGTTGTAAAGGAGTATTTTAAATGAGTTGGGAAATGGGTCTAGAGGAGTTGGCAATTGCCACTCATGGTAAAATCATTTCAGAGCATCGAAAGAAATTTACTGGCATTGGCACGGATACACGAAACTCTCTGCGTGGTGAGATATTTTTTGCCTTAAAAGGTGCCAATTTTGATGCACATGATTTTTTGGATTTGGCTTGTCGGCAGGGTGCCGCTGCACTGGTGGTCTCGCAGCTTCCTGAAAAAGCAAAAAATTTAATGAAAACCGTGACCATTATTGAGGTCCCAGACGTATTAAAGGCTCTGCAAAATCTAGCTTTATTTTGGCGTCTTACAATGAGTGCAAAGATTCTTGCGGTGACCGGAACAAATGGCAAAACGACGACCAAAGAATTTGCCGCGACGATTTTGTCGCAAAAATATAAAACTCATTTTTCAAAGGGAAGTTTCAATAATCATTGGGGCGTGCCTTTGAGTCTGTTGGGTCTTGAGCCTGAGCATGAGGTTGCCATAATTGAGATGGGCATGAATCATGCCGGTGAGATCAGCGAGCTGATGGGTATTTCTGAGCCTGAGGTGGTCATGGTTACCATGGTTGGCCGTGGTCATCTTGAGGGGTTGGGCTCAATCGAAGAGGTCGCTAAAGCCAAGGAAGAGATGTATAGCTTTGCCGATCCTGGAGTACACACAATTTTCAATATTGAAAATATCTATACGCGAAAAATGTATTTGAACTATATTAAGTCCCATCCAGTAACCAAGCCGTCATTAAATCCCATTCTCTTTGCCAGCAAACTCGATAACTTCACCGAAACGCATAAGCCCACGATTCATTTTGAAATTGTGTCCTCGGATATGACTTCATTAAAAATCAAAGGATTAATAGATGGAGTTAAGGGCGAAGTAGAAGTGGCAGTTTTTGGAGAGCACAATGTTCATAATTTGATGGCGGCGTCAGCCCTCGCGCTGAGTGCGGGAATGACTCCTGATGAAATCTGGCAGGCCTTGCCAAAATGCCAAACCTCATGGGGGAGAAATCAATGGATAGCCGTTAAGAGTGGCGCCAGAGTTTTATTTGATGCTTACAACGCCAATCCCGAAAGCATGAAGGCGGCGATCGAGAACTTTTCAAAGCTTCGGGCTCGTGGACGAAAAATAGTATTCTTAGGAGAAATGCGAGAAATGGGTGCCGCCACTGGCGAAGTGCATCGTGAACTTGGGGCCTTGGTTGGCGAGAAGTCTTTTGACTACGTTTTTTTTATAGGTCCATCAGAGGCTGATTTTTCAAGCGGAGTGAAGTCCACGAAATTCAATAAAAACCTCTTGGTTACAGATACTTACAAAAAGAATCTTGCACTTAGTGTCTTGCCTGTGATAGATAGGGATGACGTTGTTTTGATTAAGGCCTCACGGGGCATGGAACTCGAAAGAATTCTCGAGGAACTTGAGCCGGTCGATACCTGAATATAAATTCAATCAGAATGTAAAGTCTTTATCCTGCAACCTGAAGAAAGAGCAAATTTAGATGTTCTATAAGTTTCTTTTGTCTTTCGAGAGCCATTTCAATGCGCTCAATGTTTTTCGCTATATTACCTTTCGAACATTTGCCGCTATATTCACTGGCTTTTTTGTTTGCTGGCTAACCGGACCCTTTTTCATTAGGTCTTTGGTAAACTGGCAGATGGGACAAAGTATTCGCGAAGATGGGCCAGCCTCACACAAAAAAAAGCAGGGGACGCCGACCATGGGCGGAGGGCTTATACTCATCGGATTAGTTGTTCCGGCGCTTTTGTGGGTTAATTTATTGAACCCTCTTGTTTGGGCTGTTCTGGTAATCACGCTATTGTTTGGTTCGATTGGATATATTGACGACTTTTTAAAGGTTCGTAAGAAAAACTCGAAGGGATTACCTGGCAAAGTTCGCTTGCTCTGTGAGTTTATAATTTCTGGAGGAGTCGTTGCCATACTCATTCATAATTTTCATTTTTCAACTGAAGTCTTTATCCCTTTCATGAAAAATACTTCTGTTAATTTGCATGGTTTCTATATTCTCTTTGCCGCCCTAGTTGTTACGGGGTGTGCAAACGCAGTCAATCTTACAGATGGTCTTGACGGCTTGGCTATTGTTCCGGTCATCATTTCAGCCGCAACCCTTGGAATATTTGCTTATGTCTGTGGAAATGCTGCGATTGCTGGATATTTGCAGATCCCACACGTCATTGGGGCGGGAGAGCTTTCACCTCTGGCGGGAGCGATGGTTGCCGCCGGGTTAGGGTTTTTGTGGTTCAACGCTTATCCAGCGCAAGTTTTCATGGGGGATGTGGGCAGCCTTTCGATTGGTGGCTTTTTAGGTACAATGGCGGTGCTGACAAAGAATGAAATCGTACTGGTTATTCTTGGCGGGGTTTTTGTTGTTGAGGCCCTATCGGTCATCACCCAAGTCATTAGTTTCAAAATGACCGGCAAACGAATTTTTAAAATGGCTCCCATTCATCATCATTATGAGTTAAAAGGTCTGTCTGAAACAAAAATCATCGTGCGATTTTGGATTGTCTCCATATTGCTTGCGATTTTAAGCCTGGCAACGCTCAAGCTGAGATAATTTTTTTACAAAGGACGAGGTAGAAATGAACGCTCCAAAAACTCCCATTACTGATATTGCTGACCTTAAGGGAAAGAAGGTCTTAGTTGTGGGGCTCGCTCGTAGCGGAGTTTCGCTGGTACACTTTCTGGTTGAAAGTGGCGCAGTGGTTACCGTATCAGATCACAAATCAAAAGCTGAGCTATCAACGAGCTTAGAGCAAATTGACGGACTCGAGGTCCAATTTGATCTCGGTGGGCATACGCCAAAGACATTTGTTGCTCAAGATTTGATTATATTGAGCCCGGGTGTTCCTTCAAGTATGAAAATTTTTGAATACTCACGAACACAGGGCGTTCAAGTAACTGGTGAGTTTGAGTTTGCAACTTGGTTCATTAAAGTTCCAGTGATTGCGGTTACTGGTACTAATGGCAAGAGCACCACTTGTAAGTTAACCGAATTGTTTTTAAAAGCCTCAGGGGTTCCGGTCTGGCTTGGGGGAAATTACGGTGAGCCACTTGTAGAATATCTTCGCAAAAAAGATGATGCAAAGGTGGTCGTAGCAGAAGTTTCAAGCTTTCAATTGGAGCATTGTGAGCGCTTCACTCCACAAAATATTATATTTACAAATTTAGCTGAGAATCATCAAGACCGCTATCGCTCGATGGAAGAGTATGTGAATGCCAAGAGTCGTGTTTTTCAAAACACCAATCAGGCAACCACTAGCATTTTGAACGCCGATGATAGTGCAGTGGTTGAATTGGCACATGACCCATCTGTTCAGCGTGGACGTATTTTTTATCTATCGCGCAAACCATCTCTCGAACCACAAATTATGACAATTGGTGGGGCTGTTTTAATTAAAGATGAGATCCGCGTTCGCACTGGTCCGGACATTGAAACCTATAGTATCAAAAACATGAAAATGCGTGGCAAGCATTCAATAGACAATATTATGGCTGCAATTTTGGCGGCGCGTGAACATGGCGCTCGTCGAGAAGACATCCAAACCGTAATTGATTCTTTTTCGGGCATGGCACATCGTCTCGAGTATGTTCGCAGAGTTGGTGGGGTTGAGTTTTTTAATGATTCAAAAGCGACCAATGTTCACGCGGTACTTCGCGCCCTTGATGCTTTCGATGAAAATATTATATTGATTGCTGGTGGAAAAGACACGAATTTGTCTTATGAACCGCTTCGTGAAGTTGTAAGGCGAAAGGTGAAGAATTTAATTCTTGTCGGAGAGGCAAAAGAGAGAATGAATCGTGACTTGGGCGACTTCTCTGAGACTTTTTTGATCGGAACCTTTGAAGAAGCAGTTTTGATTGCCTATCAAAAGTCTCGCATTGGAGATATCGTATTGCTCAGTCCTGGTTGTTCGAGCTTTGATATGTTTGATAGCTTTGAAGAGCGGGGAAACTACTTTAAAGAGATTATTAATCGCTTTAAATAGTCACTTATGTCGTAGGTTGGGGGCTTGCCGGCCTCACCGTCCCTGAGTTCAGTTTTTTCAAATATTTGCCCAGCGAAGCTGAGTACTCAATCTTACGCAACAAATTGTTTATCGTATTTTAGAAACTCATTTTATATTCAGAATTGAATTTTTCAGGCTGAGTATTTTGGGTGATTCCGCACACCTTGTTACGACCGCCATTTTTAGCTGCGTAAAGTGCGAAATCTGCCACACGAATTAGTACTTTAGACGAGAGCATCTTCGCACCCGAATTGCACAGTGCATAGCCTAGGCTTGCAGTGAGTTTGATTTGATAGTGTTCATTTTTAAAAATCTCCACCTCAATGCATTTGCGTAGGCGTTCACAAAAGTTTTCAACACCTTCTTTATTGGCCTCAGGAAGAATAATCATGAACTCATCCCCACCATACCGAGCCGCAAAATCAACTTCGCGAACCTGAGACTTGATCAGACGGCCCACTTCCTTTAAGACAAAGCTACCGAAAAGATGATCATTATTGTCATTCACGCTTTTGAAATGATCCATATCAATCATGACCACAGCTGTTGTGCGATTGAAGCGCTGGCCGCGAGCCAATTCACCTTCAAGCTTTTCATACATTGATCGCATATTATAAAGGCCGGTGAGGTCGTCAATATCGATGAGTTTTTCGACACTTTTGAGCTTCATCTCACTTTGTTTCAGGGCAGTGGTTTCAACGCCAATAATAACTGCACCCTTGCCTTCAGAGTATTTGCTTCCGACCACCCAAAAGTATTTTTTTTCACCACCAATAGATGAGGCCAATTCTTTTTGTAAGGTATTGTCGCTTGAGTCGAATAGTTCTTTTGCAAAATTGTAAAAATACTTATCTTTAGTTTGAAAGCCGATCGGTTTACCGAGATATCCATCGCGAGCTTGACCGGTCAAGCTTAAGAGAGTTTCGTTGATGCCTTCGTATTCTAGTCGATCATTGATCCACGAAATTGTGCAGGGGGTATTGTCGACAATAATCTTAAGGCGCTCAAACTGCACATGGGCATCATCGAGTCTACTTTGAAGCTTGAGATAATCTTGGTTAACTTTCTTAAATAAGACCTCGGTTTGCTCAAGGGTCAGTCCCTTGCTCAATCGCATCTGCTTATTGAGTACTTTCAACTTCTTGAGCCGGCCCAGCAACCAGGGATGAATTTTCTTTAGGTTCATTGCTCTGACTCTACTCTCAGAAGTCCAACAAGAAAACAAAAATTAAGGTCTTCGAAAGGTATTGAAACTTAGGCGTATTATTCGAAAAGTCAGGTGAAGTTCAGCCAGACATTGAGGCATCAAAATTCATTTTAAAACTCAATTGAAGGGTGTTAAGCTTATTCTGCAGCTTGGTCATATTTTATATGTTGGCTCCTAAGGATGGTAGACATGCGATTTGATAGGGGAATGCTTCTTGTGCTTTTTGCACTTTTCGGAATTGGCCTGGTGCAAGTCTATAGCTCGAGCTATATCTTTGCGACTGAAGCTCACGCTGATGGGCTATTTTTTGTAAAAAAGCAGTTTGTATTCACCTTTCTTTCCGTGGCGGGACTTCTTTTTTTTGCGCATATCGATATGCGCGCCATTATGAAGTTCAGTTTGCTGATCTGGTTATTTGCTGCGATTTTAGTTATCCTCACCTATTTGCCAGGCATCGGTGTTACTCGAGGGGGGGCCACGAGATGGTTTGCGCTACCCTTCGGCATGGTTTTTGAGCCATCTGAGATTTTAAAGCTGAGCTTACCGCTAGTGATGGCAAGCTTCGTAGCGTTTGGAAAAGGTGACTTTATTGCGAGAACCTTTGGCTCTTGGAGTGGATTCACCAGGGCATTTTTAGTAATAGTCCCGCTGATATTTCTTTTGAAGCAGCCAGATTTCGGTGGATTCTCAATTGCCTTACTTGTTTTACTCTGTTTACTTTTTGCCTTTGGCTTACATTTAAGATGGTTCATAATGGCCGGGGCGGCTGCAATTCCTGGTTTTTATTTTTTAGTCATGCAGGTCCCTTACCGTTGGGCTCGCGTTCAAGCCTTTCTTGATCCCTGGTCAGACCCTGAGCAGAAGGGCTTTCAATTGATTCAAAGTATGTTGAGCTTTCAAAGTGGAGGGCTTACCGGTGTTGGTCTAGGTCAGGGTCAAGGTAAATTGTTTTTTCTTCCAGAAGCTCATACTGATTTTACACTGGCCGTATTGGGTGAGGAAATGGGATTTATTGGTGTGGCATTCGTCATTAGTCTATTCTCATTTCTAATTTTACGCGGCCTTCAGATGGCATACAAATCAGATCATCTTTACTGTAAGGTCGCAAGCCTTGGTCTCACCCTGAACTTTGCATTTGCGGTTTTCATAAATTGCTCAGTTGTATTGGGTCTACTGCCGACTAAGGGTTTAACTTTGCCATTTCTTAGTTATGGAGGAAGCTCCCTAATTATGCAGGGAATTCTTTTTGGCATTCTATTGAACATTGAGAAATTCGAGCGCGAGCTGATCGGAAAGCAGCGTAAATATTCTCGCAGTTTTGACTCATGAAACAAAAAATAATTATTGCCGGGGGCGGAACAGGTGGCCACATTTATCCAGGAGTAGCCATTGCCCGTGCGGCGCTAAAGTTAAGCCCTGATATTGAAGTTCATTTTGTTGGTGCCAAGGCTGGCCTAGAAGAGAAAATTGTACCGCGTGAGGGTTTTACTCTTCATTTGGTGAGCGTAGGTAAGCTGCATAAAAGTGTTGGCCTGTTCACTAGGATGCTCACGCTTTTCAAAATGCCATTGGCACTTTTTCAGTGCTTATTTATTTTATTCAAATTGAGACCGATGGCGGTTCTTGGGGTCGGCGGCTTTGCTTCGGGGCCGATGTTGCTTGTGGCTTCGCTTTTGGCTTTTCTTATGGGTCAGAGAACTTATATATGGGAGCCAAATGCAATGCCTGGAATGGCAAATCGTTGGCTGTCACGCTTTGTTAGCGAAACGCTATTGGTATTTGAAGAGGCGCGAAAATATTTGCGCGCAAAAAAAATACGCATTGTGGGTATTCCGGTGCGCTTTAGTCTCGAGGCCAAAACCAATTCATCTAGTAATTCAGCTGATGAATTATCTGGCAAATTATCTGGCAAATTATCTGGCAAACTATCTGGCAAATTATCTGGCAAAGCACCTGATAAACTTAAAGTTCTAATTTTTGGCGGTAGCCAGGGCGCTAGGGCAATCAATGAAGTCGTTTTTCAGGCAATTGAAAGCGGCCCGCACCATATATTTAGTCAAATGGAGCTGATTCACCAAACTGGGCCACTGGATTTCGTTCGTGCGCAAAGGATTTATGAAAAGGCCCCGACACACTTTCAGTGCTTTGAATATTTATATGATATGAAAGAGCGTTTTGCCTGGTGTGATCTGGTCATTGCGCGCTCGGGAGCTTCGACTGTGGCCGAGGTCATTGCCTGCAAAAAAGCAGCCGTTTTTATTCCCCTACCTACTGCTGCTGACGACCATCAGCGAAAAAATGCCGAAGTATTAGTAAATAAAAATGCTGCGCAATTGATTTTACAAAAAGATTTCAATGTCGAGACTTTGATTTTGACTTTGGCAGACTTCATTGAGCATCGAGATAAGATTGCAAAGTTTAGTAAATCTGTGCAAAGCTTTGAGTTCGCAAAAGCCGATGAACAAATTGCGAGAATTCTTTTGGGAATGGCAGTAAAAAAGTGACAGTAAAAAAATGACAGTAAAAAAATGAAATTAGCTCATGCAAAAGTTCACTTTATCGGAATCGGTGGAATTGGAATGTGTGGTTTAGCCGAACTGCTAAAAAGCATGGGTGCAGAAGTTTCTGGAAGTGATCTTTCGGATAATGCTCAAATTGAACATTTAAGAAAAATGAAGATTCAAATTCAAATAGGTCATGATGTAAAAAATATTGGCAAAGCAGAAGTTGTAGTATATTCCAGCGCCGTAAAGCCAGAGAATCCAGAATTTGCCGAGGCAAGAAAATTAAAAATTCCATTGATCCCGAGAGCTGAAGCCTTAGCTGAACTCATGAGAATGAAGCGCGGCCTAGCCATTGGCGGGTCTCATGGTAAAACTACAACGACCAGTATGGCAGCGAGCATCTTTCTCGAAGCTAAAACCCACCCAACTATCATAGTTGGCGGACGACTTGAGCTCATTGGTAGTACCGCTCAACTTGGCAAGGGTGAGTGGGTGATTGCGGAGGCCGATGAAAGCGACGGAAGCTTTTTAAGACTTTTTCCCGAAGTGACCATCATTACCAATATTGATAATGATCACCTCGACCATTTTGGTACAATGGAAAATTTAAGAAGTGCTTACTTTGATTTTGCCTCACGTATTCCCTTTTATGGAGTTGCAATTTTGTGCGGTGATGATGTCTTGATTCGCGAAACCTTTTCAAACTTTCCAAAGCGCATTTTGTACTATGGATTTGCAAAAGAAAATGATTTAGTAATAGAGGGCAGCAAGGGCCATTATAAAGCGTCCTTACACGGAAAGGCTTTGGGGTCTTTTGAATTGCAGGCCGCGGGCACTCACAACGCATTGAATGCCGCGGCTGCACTCGCGGCCGGACTTGAAGCTGGGATTAGCTTTGAACTTTGCGCAAGAGGCCTCAAAAATTTTGCCGGAGTTGATCGGCGATTCGAATTCAAAGGTAAAACTGAGCAGGGTGCAGAAATTTATGATGATTATGGACATCATCCAACCGAGATAAAAGCCGTGCTTCAGGCCTTTAAAGAAAAGTTTCCGGAGCGCCATCTCAAAGTATTTTTTCAGCCACATCGGTATTCACGGACGCTTCTTTGTTGGGACCAATTTCTGACTGCCTTTGACCAGGCTGACGAAGTTTGGCTTTGTGATATTTATCCGGCGGGTGAAAAGCCGATCGCTTCTATAAATTCAGAGAAATTGGCTAGTGAAATTAAGCATTCGCATCTTCAGTTATTTCAAAACTTTAAAACTAGGTCTGAAGAGATTGCGAGAGCATTGGGCCCAAATGACATTTTACTTACCCTTGGCGCGGGTGACATTTGGAAGTTCGGAATGCAGGTTCTTGAACATAAAATATGAGTATTAGCTTATGAGTAAAGAGATTATTCCCAGCTACATTCACCAAGATGTTTCACTTAAGAAGATGAATTCTTGGCAGGTCGGCGGAGCTGCCGACTTTTATTGCGCACCAATATCTATTGATGAGTTAAAAGCCGCACTTAAGTGGGCAGCGATATCTAAGATAAACTGGGTCATTCTTGGTGGTGGAACCAATATTTTGATTAGCGAGTGGGGGATCAAAGGTTTGACAATTCAACTTTCTCGGCTTTCGCAAATCGAAGTTGTTAAATCGGAAAAGGAAATTTCATTTGCATGTCTCGCGGGAACAGCCAAGTCTGATTTGTTAAAGCAACTTCTTAAATACAAACTTGAGGCGTCCATTTTCATCGCAGGGATACCAGGTTCGGTCGGCGGCGGCGTTGTTATGAATGCAGGAGTAGGTGAAAATGTCGAGCCTCGAGAGTTTGTTGAAATTGTAGATTGGATCGAAGTTTTGAAAACTCCATCACTTGAAATTAAGCGCTATAAAAAGACGGACCTCAATTGGAAGTATCGCCATTGCACGGGTTGGCAGCCAGGCATCATCATACGTATCGGAATTAAATTACTAAATGATCCGAAGCCAACAATTCTCGAGCGCGTACGAATTGCAAATCGCACCCGAGCGGCGAAGCAGCCATTAGATATGCCGAGTTGTGGTTCTGTTTTTCGAAATCCACCAGGAGATAAGGCCGGTCGACTCATTGAGGCGGCCGGTTTAAAAGGCTATTCAATTGGCGGAGCCGAAGTTTCTGAAAAGCACGCAAACTTTATTGTTAATACCGGCAAAGCCACCGCGACCAATATTTCTCAAGTCATTTCGCATATACAAGAGGTCGTTGAGAAAAAATTTGCAGTGAGCCTGAAGACTGAAGTTGTGTGGCTTGGTAAAACTTGAATTTATCTGGCGGTCCTAGCGCCATCAACCGGCAAAGTGGCGCCAGTTCTTCATCATTCAAATTGGAACTCCGGAAATTACCAAGCGGGCATTTATCCGTTCGATGGAATGAAGCAAGCATTGTGACTGGTGACTTTGAATGCCCTTCATCCTGAATGGGCTAAATACTTTGGCGGCCGAGATTTTGAATCGATCAATCCGCAAAAAGAATTTGCGGCGAAATACTATATTCAAAAAGCACTTGATGAAATCGCTATGTCGCGTCTGCAACTAATGGATGCAAAATGGCTGGGTTGCACGGCCGGCGACTCAGTTGGTTATGGGGATCGCTCTCACCATTCCGATTTCAGAAGGTTTTACTCGAGGTGCCCGTGCCGCCTTCTATCGTGCCGAAATCTCCCGTAGCGAAACTTTGAAGGAGCGTGAAAAGACT
This sequence comes from Bdellovibrionales bacterium, assembly GCA_043784965.1. Classification (GTDB taxonomy): domain Bacteria; phylum Bdellovibrionota; class Bdellovibrionia; order Bdellovibrionales; family JAMPXM01; genus JAYTQQ01. The sequence continues at coordinate 307 of JAYVXS010000152.1, read as the reverse complement.
GAATTAGATATTGAGTCCGCCTTTGAAAAAAGCAGCCTAAACGAAATTAAAAATTCGATTGATGGATTAAATCAATCTCTAAAACTATTGTCGCAGGCGCGAAGTATTCTTGTAAAAAAGTTCAGCCTTAATAAAATTGGTTATTTTGAGCTTTCGGGCCTGGAAGATCGCATTTAACTGACTTCTAAGAACATCGTAAACAAGCGAATTGATATGTGGAGAATTTTTTCAAAATGGTATCTACAAAAAATTTCTCTCAAAAATGAGTTCGTAGAGATCGCTAATTGCCGCTAGCCCGGATATTTCA
>JAYVXS010000151.1:0-5137 GCA_043784965.1 Bdellovibrionales bacterium | reverse complement strand
ATAGGTCCCGTGTTCAATTTGGGACCGCAGGTCCCGTGTTAATTAGTCAGCACTTTATTTTCTTTCGATAGAAGTATCTTCTTAAGCTCAACTTGGGGAGTTTTCTGTAAATCCTTTTTGACCCATTCGACAACAAGCTCATTAAGCTCGGGTCCCATCGCGCTTCTTAATTTTCCTAGAAATCGCGGCTCAGCAACTACCGTCAGATGCTCGAATTTTTTAAGGCGCCTCTCTTCTTTAATGGCCTCTGCAATTTCACGGGCAAACTGCGAAGCCGCCATCTCATGCGGCTCATGCCTTTTTGTTTCAGTATAGTGCAAGACTCCTAAGCGACCGGCGGACTTCATCCCTCTGCCTGCTTGCTTTCTAACGAGAGCTCGATTTCGCTCACGAGCCAACGGATTATCAAATATTTTTAAAATTTTTAAAGTTTTTCGATGTGGAAGTTCAGTAAAAATCTTGACGCTTTTTTGACTTGCAACCAAATACCAATGTCCAAGCATATCATATCCCTTCGTTCTCGGTTACCGGCTTAATGAGCAAAGACTATACCATTAGTTTAACGCTTACGCTGTCACTCATTTGTCTCAATGAGCGGTAAGCATAACAATATCCAGAACTGACTCTGCTTAGGTTCGCCTCATTAAGACGAATAGCTATATTGCGCATCACCTCGCGAGTGAATTCGTCGGACTCAGCGCATCCGCGTGCGATCATTATAGAGCCTATATGCGGCCGGGTGATTAGCTTGTCAGATAATATGAGACTTGCATTGATAGCTGAAAGCAAAAATACTATACCACCGCTACAGCATAATAAAACTGCAAATAATTTCATACCACTCCTAACATTTTCAAATCCATTGATATCCCGGGCCGACTACTTGAAGAGCAAGCCTCATGCCAGTTTGAAGATTTATTCACCACAGACTTCTCTTGTTAATGTGACAAATTGTCGTTTCGGAATATTCAATTTGGCTCAATATGCACTTGTTTATTAAATTATTATCTTGGATTCAACTGTAAATTTATTCGCAATTTGCTTTGCCCAGCAGCATTCTTGTGAAAGACTCCAATCCAAATGGAAACAAACGACGCAATCTTAGGGAATCTGGCCCCGCCCTTGCAATTACTGAACTGTGAAATTTACATTTTGTTTTTTTATTTTGCTTTTTATATTTTAAACTATGCGGTTTAAACTATGCGGTTTAAAGTATGCCGTTTAAAGTATGCAGTTTACATTCTGGGCTTTGGTCTTTGAATCTTAAATACAGTGGGAAACTCTATGCATTCATCTATTCTGACTCTTCTTATTGCTGGGACTTTGGCTTTTTCATCTCAGTGCTTGGCAAGTGGCAAGGCTAATGAAAGACCCATTGTCGAATGTCGCTCTAAAAAGGTCTGGGATGCCGGTTACAGCATGCAAGTTTTTCATGAATGCGGGGTATATTCCGGTTTTGTAAATGAAGAGACCTTCGCCGGCAACGGACACCAATATTACCGCGGACGATTTACCATAACAAAAATAAACTCACTCGAAAAAAATATCTGCAGATTTCAGTTAAGTGATGCCCAAGGTGGCGCTAGAAAAAACTTCGACATTAGACTTTCATCGGATGGCTCTGGACTCATTCTGAAGCTTGAAGGGAAGTCGGTGCCACAAACAAGAGATTCGTTTGTAATTTTAGAATGTTTATTTGATGTACATTTTTTAAAACAATTCGCGTGCCTAAACTAATTTATTTATCACGAATTTCTTGATGAATAATATTGCCACCAAGCCTATTGCTCCTTGAATATAAGATGTAGGTGCGTGCCGCTCATAAAGTCTTCTATTTTAGCTTTTTTACGTCGCTTTTGTATGACTGCAAAAAAACTTTTCTCTGACCGGCCTGGTCAGTCCCCATCTTGTCGTACCGTTCAATTTAATCAATCAATTTAATCAATCAATTTAATCAAGATTATCTATTGTATTATCCAAATCGAAACGTCCACGAATTTGTTGGCGCACGATGGGCGAATAGGTTTGATAACAATTACTTGCTGGCAATACCCTCGCCCTGTCGTCAAATACCACAAGCTCATCGATTCTACTATCGAGCTGCATTTTATTACTGACTCTTGAAAATGGTGCCGCCACAATCAGCTTCGCTGGCCCCTTCTTTTTCAAATATTTTAACAGCGAAAACAATACCGACTCGCACAAAAATCCATCGTCAACATAAATTACATTTCTATTTACCAGTGTCGATAGACAACGCCCCGCCCGAAGACTTTCGATTTCGGCCCGAGCCTTGGCTCTTTCAAGCTTTACATTTGCATAGAGATCATCAGGCTGAAGACCGACTCCAGCAAGTACGTGTTCATACCAAATTGGCTCCTCATTCTCAATGATGCTCCCTACCACCATATCTTGGCGATAGGGCACCACTATCTTATGAACCGACAAAACATCTGTCGACGCTTTCAGGCCATCTGCAATTTTACCTGTATTAGCAAAGGCCTCACCTGGGAGTGCTAGAATAATTGGATTCAAATCTTTGTATTTGAGTAGCTGGGCCAACATTGATGCTTGGTTCTCTTCCCGATATTGAAAAGTCATTCTCAAACTCCCTGGCTATTTTAAAATCTAACTGTTAAATTATTTACCACACTGGTGACGCCTGGTGTGCCAAAGGCTGCACCGCGTACGTCATTTGCCTCGGAAAATGAGTGCACATCACCTGTCAAGACCACCCTATGTCCACTCACCTCAACTTTTATGCGTCGCGCTTCACGCTCAGCCTTAACTCGTAGCGCCTCTTCAATACGTTGCTTAATTAGCTCCGGCTGCACTTCTTTTGCCTTAATGAAAATGCTGTTTGTTATTCCCTTAACTCCAGTAAGGCCTCGAACACATTTTTCAGTAGCCGCTCGTTGGTATTCCCACTCGACCTCCCCACTTAACTCTACCCATCCCCCCTCAACTCTTGCTTTTACGAGGTCGTCAGGGACTTGAATATTCCACTTGAATTGCTCAAGAATCGTATGCGCAATATCTTCGTCATCGCGCCTATAGGAGCCAGGTATTTTCACTTCAATTTTCTCGACGACAGCTCTGACACCAGAAACCTGTTGGGCCGTTCTTTCTGCGGCGGACTTTTCAATGAAACTTGGAACTGTTCCCAGCAATGTGGCGATCCCGTCGGAAACAGCGACCCCAATTTGTTCATGGTTAACTTGCGGCTCCCATTTTAACTCCTGAATAATTTCGGATTGAATTTGTGAATCTGTTTTCATTTTGCTACCCCTTCTGTTTAATTTCTTTTGCCAAAAGACCAAAAATCCTAGAAGTTCAGATATCTGCCTCTGCACTAATTATACCGCTCCACTTCCAATTTAAATTGGATCTGTTTTTTACAGTGGGACAAAAAGATATTTATAATTGGACAAGATGTCCCATCACAGAGAGATTGCTTTTATTGTTTTCGACCCCATATCTGACAACGGGCAGCCAAAAGTGGCACAAATACTGCTGAGACGAAATCTGTAAAGATGATTGTTCACTAAAAGTTTGGATGAGAGAAATGAAAGTATTATAAATGAAATCTTTGGTTTTCGTAAAACCTGGATACGTCTTCGGCTAAGAGTTAAAATGAACCCGTTTAAATATCTGATCAAGCAACAGCGTGCCTTCGAAATAGATTGTCGCAAGGCATTTCGAGATGCGTCCGTGAGGAATATTCATCAGCTACGCGTGACCACTCGCAGAATTCAATCTGTGATTTGGCTGAGCCGTAATTCTTCACCTGATATTTCAACAAAAACTTTGCGAAAATCAATTAAGCAATTGAGTCAAACTTTAGGCAAGCGACGTCAACTGGATGTCGCAATTCGCGATTCGCACAAATACAATTTGAAAAATAAAAAACTAATACTCCAGCGCCAGTCAACTGAACCAGATATTCATAAGGCGACGAACTTAAAACATCAAAAACAATTGACTCGGCAAATAGAAAATTTAGCAAATAAGATTAAGCCAATGCAAAATTTCAATATCTCTAAAGCCAATGCAAAATTGGAGCGCAAGTTAACGAAATTGGCACAAAAAGCTTCGCCTGATAACAAGAGTCTTCATGAGCTTCGAATAGCGACCAAGAAAGCCAGATACATTCTAGAGGCGATCGGCAAGCGACCATTGCAGATTCGCAGGTTACAAGCCTATTTAGGACGAGGACACGACCTTCAGGTGCTTCAGGAGCTCACAAGAAAGAATGCTAGAATTCAAGCCGATGCAAATTCTGAATTTAAAAGGGCAGGACAAATTTTAAAGCCAAGTTTAAAAATTGCCATGAAATATTTAACTGGAGCAATTTAATTATGGGCCAATTTAATTTATATGACCGTCAATTTGTCAAATACATGCATGGAATTGGGTCAAAAAGTCACATCGAATTGCCTAAAGCTAATTAAAGTTACTCTATAGCTCGTCATCTCATATATGGAGTGACCTCATTCTTGCATTCTATAGTGAAAACAATCGGGGGAATTATGACTCTGCACGCAAAAGATATTATGACAAAAAAATTAATTACCGTATCGGGCGAGACTTCGCTGGTCGATACGATGAGCTTGATGTCAGAACGGCGCATTCGTCATATGCCAGTGGTGGACGAGTTTTCTAAAGTCGTCGGAATCGTTTCACAACGCGACCTTCAGATGAGCTTTCCGGCAATTATGAACGCCACTGAAGCTCCAATCAAATTATTTATGACTTCCCCGGTAAAGTATCTAGACCAAGACACCACATTGCGAAAAGTCATTTTTAGAATGCTTGAAAATAAAATCTCTTGTGTCGTCGTAGGCAATGACCAAGCTGATGCCGTCGGCATCATTACAACCGATGATATTTTATGGTACTTTGCAGAGCTGCTAAATGACGAAAATGAAAAGCATCGTACTTTTTGGGATATTGCAAAGCTTCAAACCATTGGCGAAGTTGCTCGCCGACTAGCAGATGTCGGCATTTAACTCTTAAAGCCCTCGTATCGTCCGCTTATCTTCTCAATGTTAATTCTAAACAGAATTGCTAGCTCTAGTTGGCTGAGCAGTTGATTTCCCAGGGTGGCCGAAAGCTCTAAGTCTTTTTGAGAAATTTT
>JAYVXS010000150.1:0-5146 GCA_043784965.1 Bdellovibrionales bacterium | reverse complement strand
CTTGCTCGAGAGGGCCCAATTGCGGCTGCTGATCAAACTCAATTACCTCGCTTGGATTTTCACCATGAATTTCATTTTCAATAATGACACCGGTACGCACTCCATCAAAAATACTCCACTCAACCACTTGCCCAAAAAAGCTCAGCTGATATTTGATAATTTCTTCGATCGAAGTTAGCTTTTTACGATTGATATCAGTCCAAATGAATAAGTCGGCGTCGCTCTCTGATTGAAACCAACGGCTTTGTAAATTGGAGTCTTCAGTTTCAATATAGTCAATGGCCACTTCTTTTAGACTTTCGCCAAGCGTTCTTGCATCGAAACGTCCTGGAACTCTCTTCCAAATTTCAACTGCCTTTTCTGCACCCATATTAGATTTCATTCATTCACCTTATTTTAAATTTCCCGATGCAGGCATGCGTTCTTTGGCCTCGTCCTCTTTCACTTCTCGAACATTACTTCTCAGTAAAAATGATTTTTGTAGTGCCTTGAGAGTAATCACTGTTTCATTCAAAGCTTCGATTGCACGATGACCCGCATGTGGAATTTCTGGCGCTATTTCTTGAAGCACCGGAGCCAGAGCTTGCATTTGATCCGTCAGTTTTGCCATATTGCGCGCAATTTTTGTAAAATCTTCGGCCAAGGCAGGCCCCTTTTCGGTCAAATATGGCAAAGCCTTATTTACCTGCGTAGTCAGCTCTACGAGATTATTCAATGTACTCACCAACTGCTGTTTTTTATTAATTTCTCGCAATAAAATATTCGCCTGACTACTCATCTGTGACATATTGAGTACTAGCGGATTGAGTTCAATGAACATTTTTACAAAACTATCTAGATGCTTTTGGTCCATAATGGTCTCGGCAACGGCCTTGAGATTTTCTGAAATCTTTCCCATTGAAGCGATATATGGCCCCAGCTTGCGACCGCTAAGCAAATCCATAATATCCATGCTTTCACGTACCTGAACGTACGCACCTTCACGTATTGATGGGCTGGTGTCTGTTCCGCTGCTCAGATCAATGACTTTTTCGCCAATAATGAATGGACGAATTAATTGTACAGCTGAATCTTGATGAACTCGGTGAAAATACTTTTCAGAAATTTGAAAATGAACTTCAACTATGGTGCTCGACTTGAGCTCGATATCAACGACACTTCCAATACGAAGGCCCGACATCTCAACCTGAGTCCCAACATGGATGCCGTCAGCCGAGTCCAGTTGAGTCATAAGCCTTCGCTTCGATTCAAACCAACCTTTTTTTACCGCAACACCAAGGCCAAAAGCCAAGCAACCTAAAAAGGCCGAAACCACAAATAATCCTGCGACTCTTTCAAATTTATTAAACTTTATAATCACGCTGGCCTCTTTGTCTCTTCGATTTCATTTTGCAAAATTTTCGAACCTTGAATATTAATTGATTTGCCACCCAACATTTTCACAAATCGCTCGTATCTAGTCGAATAAAAAACGTGTCTAAGCCCGTATAACTTACGATGCTCATTGATTAGCTCCACAATATTATTGCCCTGCTCGTCATCAAGTCCAACAAATGGATCATCTAATACGAGCATTTCAGGATTCAATATGAAACTACGCGCCACCACCGTTGCCTTTCTCATGGCCCCTGAAACCGAGGCTGGCCTTTTATTTTCATGCCCCAATACTTTTAAGCTCTCTAGTAGTTTATAGGTTCGCTTTTCTGCCTCAGCAGGTTTAGCCAATCGATGATATAAGAGTGGAATTAATAAATTGTCCTTTAGCGTTCGATTGGCGAGAAGACCACCGTAGTCAAACGAATAGCCAATTTGCAGCCGGTACGGCAGAAACTCCTCGAAACTCATTTTCAAAATATCTTCACTGTTTATGAAATATGCACCGCGCTCAGGAACTAATAGTCCTGCTATTACCTTCATAAGCGAGCTACGACCAGAGCCCATGGCTCCCTCAATCAAATAATTATCATCCAGCCTAAATTTGAAACTCAAATCTTCAAACACCAAATTTTCTTTTACCGCATGACCAGCTTCATCACCTGAAGAGTAGCTGAGTCCGACCCCTCTTAATTCGAGCTGATCCATTGACTGAAATTTTGTTTTTGATTTGCGAAAATTGCTTATTTTCTCATTTAGCTTTTCATAGAGACTTCTTATCATATAATCCCCAATGAAATAAGTTTACTTAAGTAGTACAAAGTCGTAACAACTAAATTAAATCCGGTAACGTAAATGATACTATTGACCACTGCTTTGGTCGTCACCTGAGGCACTTCATGTGCAGACTGCTTGACCAACATGCCTTGATAACAGCAAACGACAAAAATGATCATGCCGCTAAATGAATTTTTTAATAGAAAGATCTCAACATCTTCTATCGTGAATGCTTGAGCCAGAGATGCCGCATAAAATGAAATTGGCATGTCCTGCATAAATCTGGTAACAAGATATCCACCAACGAGGGCAATGACGTTGAAATAGAATGCCAGGCACAAAACCGAGAGTACGCCACCTAAAATTCTTGGAAAAACAATATAGCTTAGCGGATTGATTCCAACACTCTCAAGTGCTTCCATCTCGCGATTGGCACGCATATTACCAATTTCACTTGATACTGCCGTACCACTTCTAGCAATGACAATGAGGGCAGTCATAAGCGGCCCCAACTCCCTGACAATAATCATCACCATTAAATTTCCGACGAGTGAGACATTCCCAATTAGGTTGAGCTGTGCGGTACTTTGCAAAATAATGATCGCGCCGCTGGCCAAAGCCATTATTGTAATCAATGGCATCGCCTGCCATCCAGTAAAATATATTTGTGCACTCACCACCGAAATAATCGTTCGCAAACCTTGTGCTTGGTCAAAAAGTGCTGCGCGAAAGGCAAGGTAAACCATTTGAAAAACATGCAGTGTATAAGTGATTGATCGAATGAGTCTGCTTCCGACATTATCGAAGTAATTAAAGATAGCTGCCATATATCGTTTGTTCGGCAATATTGAGGTAAAACCCAATCGACAATTAGTCCAGAAGACCACTTAGTCGAGCAGACTAGAGATCACTTGGCTTTGGGGCTGTTAATATGCCCAGAGTGAATAGAAAATACACTTTAGAACTTCAAGACTTAGATCGTAAAAGCTCGGATCGAGCGTCGAACCCACAACTGCACGTGGAATAATACGAACACTTGCCGGAAACTCAGATTGAAATGTTCGCAGCGCACGATACATATGGATACGCGACGTCACCAAAATAACATCGCGACATCGTAACGCCTGAATAATTGGCAGACTTTGCTGAGCATTGCCAAAGGTACTGCGCGAACGTCGCTCAAGCACAACGTCCTGTTCATGGACCTCTGGATAATATGGCCATAATGGAAACAGCTCTTTAAAATCAGTCATGGGATTGACCCCAGATATAATGACTTTTTGGACACTTTTGTTAGCCAATAAATCAAAGCCTTCGCGTATTCGATTGGGACCACCAGTCAATATGACAGCGCAGTCACCGACGGCATCTTCACTCCAAGAATTGACCTTTTGACTCAATATCTTTTTCGCTTCTCCAGTATATAGAAAAATCACTAAAATATTGAAAAGTAAAAATGAAATGAGAAAATACCGTGCCCTCAATTTTTAGGCCCGGGCGAGCACTTCAATTTCAACATTTACAGCCTTCGGAAGTGCTGCGACAGCAATTGTACTTCGCGCCGGTGGATTCGACTTAAAATACTTTCCGTAAACTTCATTCACTTGCGCGAAATCACTCATATTGGTTAAATAGATAGTCGTTTTTATAATATCTGAAAACTTAAGGTCTGCCGCTGTCAACACCGCCTCAATGTTTTTCATTACAAGCTCAGCCTGCTCGACAATACTCCCCTTCAACACTTCATTTGTTTTTGGATCGATTGGAATTTGCCCTGAACAAAACAAAAAGCCATTACATTTTACAGCTTGTGAGTAGGGTCCAACTGGCGCTGGGGCATTTTGCGTAAGAATTATTTTAGTCGACATTTTTTCTCCTTATTTTTTACCTCATGACCGAGGCTTAATTAAATCTCGATACATTGGATAATACAAGTCCTCGGACATTTCGACGGCAAAATCTTTTTCGAGATTCTGCTCCGAAAACTCGACGGGGGCTCCCGAAACTATCGCAAGAGGCATCTGTTCTGCCGCTTCACCCATCATCATAACTGCTGCAGCACCAATAGAATCGAGCAAATTGATCTGGGTCATTTTAAGTTCATTTCCAAAGAGATCGTTTTTGCCAATCATATTACGCACCGGCCTAAATCCGAAACAAGAAAGTCCGCAGCCCAAAACTCCTTTTCGAAGTGGTAAAGTACGAGAGTCCGAAATCAATACGCCAAAACTTTTTAACGCTAACTTATTTTTCAAACCCATATAAAGTCGCTGTGCCGATTGATATGGGTTTTTAGGAAGCAAAATATAGTCACCCCCAACAGAATTTGAAAGATCAATACCAGCGGTTAAGAGCAACAAGCCGTGTTTAATGGTCAAATGACAGCCCTGTCCAACTTCGCCAAGATAAAAGTCGGCTTCAGACATTATTAAATCTTCTTTTCGATTTTCATCTTTCGGTGCAACCTGCCCCTCAGCAAGGCTTAGAATTTTTGAAGTGATAACCAAAATTTTTTGCTCAAGAGATATGTTTTCAAGATGAGCTAAAACAAATTGCTCAAGATCTTGCCCCTGACTAAAAATACTCGTCTTTATGGGCCAAATTCCAAGACCCTCTTTGGTCATTAGTTCGCCAATGCCTTTTCAATATCTGAAATGAGATTTGTATCTTGGGGTTCAATTTTAGATTTGTACCGACTTAGAACCTTGCCGTCTCTGCCAACTAAAAATTTTTCAAAATTCCAAGCAATCTCTTCTTTCTTAGAAGAATTATCAATTAAGAATTTATACAGTGGCAGCTGATTGGGTCCTTTAACATCACCTTTTTTAAGCAGCGGAAATTTAACGCCAAATTTCATTTCACAGAAGCTCTTAATTTCCTTTTCAACACCCGGCTCTTGGCCACCAAATTGATTGCAAGGTACGCCAACTACAATGAGCCCCTTTGTCCTATATTTTTCAAAGAGTAACTCCAAGCCCTTGTACTGTGGCGTAAA
>JAYVXS010000149.1:0-5159 GCA_043784965.1 Bdellovibrionales bacterium | reverse complement strand
CCCGTCAGCTAGCCAGTCTAGGTGATCGATTGGTTTTTTCAAATGGCATCTTACTTCTTGGTTTTTTTGCTTCGATTTTGGTAATATTATTTGGCGGCGATACGAATGCCTTACTACCCTTGTATGCGGTTGGGGTGTTTATTTCATTTACTCTTTCTCAGGCCGGCATGGTTGTAAAGTTTTACAAAGCTAAGCCAAAGGGTTGGTTGCATCACGCGGCGATCAATGCAACGGGTGCGGTGGTTACAACTACAGTATTACTAGTGATTTCAATCACCAGATTTATGCATGGAGCTTGGATTATTCTATTACTGGTGCCGCTCAATGTGATGGTGTTTAAGAAGATAAAAAAACATTATTACGATTTGGCTCCGCAATTGGTCACTCAGCCTGAAGACTTCAAAGAGTGCAGTGAGCCAATGGATGTTATGGTTTTGATTCCTCTTTCAAATATGCATCGTGGTTTGGTGCGCGCCATTCGCTTTGGCAGATCGATTTCAAAAGAAGTTGTAGCGGTTACGGTCAATATCAACCCTGAGGCAACAGCTCGACTTCAAGAAATATGGCCGCTTTATAATACAGGCATTCCACTTATGGTTTTACCGTCGCCATTTCGCTCGATGTCTGATCCATTGTTGCAGTTTGTTTCTGAAAAAATGGACGAGGCACGTTCGCAAAAGCGAGAAGTTATGCTGCTCATCCCTGAATTTGTAACTGCTAGATGGTGGCACAATATATTACACAATCAGACTGCGGTAATCATACGAACTTATATTTGGCTTAGGTATCCCGAACTTGTGGTGACCAGTGTTCGGCATCGCCTCAAATATTAATGGCCCGGCATCCACTTGAGCTTCGTAAAATTAAATTTGTATCAAAAGAGTATCAACAAAGCTTAAAACTGCGCGAGCAAATTTTGCGCTTACCGCTAGGCCTCAAGCTGAGCGCTCAGGAATTAGCGAGAGATATAGATGATACTCATCTAGGGGGCTTTATTGGAACTGAGCTCGTGGCCTGCCTCGTTCTCTCAAAGATGGCGCCCACGAGAATGAAGATGCGCCAAGTTGCGGTCGCTGAAAATTTTCAAGGTCAAGGAATTGGCAAAAGCTTAGTTCAGTTTTCTGAACAAATTTGTATTGAAAATCACATTTATGAAATCGAGCTCAGCGCCCGTGAGACCGCAGTTAAATTTTATTTGCAACAAGCTTATGAGTCGCAAGGAGAGTCATATTCCGAGCAAAATATTCCACATATCAAGATGATCAAAATATTAAAAATAGTAATGGCCGATTAGAAATCCCGTATCATAATAGTTGGAGAATTTTCTCATATCGCGCTCTTTACGATACTCGGCCTGAATCTCAAGATGCGGTCTGGGATAAAATTTAAACCCCAGTCCGAATGAATCGACTCGCGTTGAGAGCGCATTGAGATCTAAATAGGCTTCTTCTTGCACGAAGTAGAGATTAATCCCTTTGTAGGCCTCGAAACCCAGTTCATTGTAGGCGACAAAGCCTCGCGCTTCGATATTTGAAAGGCGATCAACTTTGGATTGCCAATCCCACTCAGTGAGTAAGTAAAGATTCGTAGAAATTTTCATAACACCAAAGAAGCCAGCAAGTATTCGATGATAGGCATCGGCATTTCCGTATAAAAGGCTTACGCCGAGCTTAAAGCGTTCATATAGCCAAGCACTGGTTGAGAGAGCTGCACCGTGCTCATCCAGGCTTGGATCAGGTAAAAATTCAATTGCCGCGCCTTCGAGATCACCTTTGCCGAGGAGGCCGGTCAAAAAAACATCGAATTTTTCACCGAGGTAGGAAGCTTCAAGGTTGAGGTGCTCCATGCCTTCGTTGAAACCAAGGGGCGCGCGAGTAGTAGCCAAATGGTTTGGAATATTTAAACCATAAGCGGGCAAAAACTTTCCAAAGCGCAATGAAAACTCATCGGTAAAAAAATAGCCGATAAAATGTCTTGGAGAAATAAGTTCTAGGAGGTGAGATGCTGAGCTCGGACCGCGTTGAATTGCCAGGCTTGAATCAAGATAAATTCTGCCAAAGCGAGCTCCGACTTCAATTTGATTTTGCATCCAAAAATTTTTTGTCAAAGTTTTGATATCGTCATTCGTATAAGATTGAACAAAGCGAAAATCCCCGCCGATTTGTAACCATTCGGGTGATTTGGCAAATAATCCATGACCAAACAGCTCTTCGTTTTCATAGCTCCAGGTACTTAGTAGATCTTTCGAAAGCGATCGGCCATATTCAGACATGGTGCCGCCGCCAGAGGGACTTATATGGCAGGCAATGCAATTTGGATAGCCGTGGGCGGCCAACTCCGGAAAGGTGAATGCTTTAGGGGTAAGGGCTAAAAATCCGACCGCAAGGGCGAGTTGCAAACTTTTCATGGGCCATTTGTAAGCGAAAGTTTAAGAAAAATGAAGGATATATTAGAAACTAAGAGAAAAAAATTCGCATCGGTGCTATTAAATGGTCTCTATGAACTAGTCTTTCATTAATTTGGAGCCAAGGAATGGGCCAAGGAATGAACCAAAATAAGGACTCATTAATTGCAGGATATGTTAAAAAAACAATTACAAAGAGTACGCTTTGAAAAGGCCATTTCATATATCGATGCAAATGCAAATGGTAAAAAGCATCTCAATACCCAAGAACTTGCAAGTCTTAACATGATGCTTCGTGGGAATACGGACGATCCATGGAGAAGCGAAGCGGCTATTATTAGTATCCCAGGCGGAAAGCGTGCGAGTCTTGCAATTTTAACCAATCCATTGATTTCGCTTCGTAATATCATTTCAAATGCTCTGCAAAAAGCAATGAATGGTGACGTTGAAGATGGGGCTCTTGATCTATACTCTCAGTTGGTTTTGAATCACTTTTTTAAAGGTGCAAACCGTAGAACAGCGGTTGCGGCCACCCACTGGCTGCTCCTTGAGCGAGGAATTCATATTTCAGCTTTGGGCCTTCTTGAATTTGGCATCGGAGATATTCGCTCTGAAGATCAGCTTAAAAGCCTGAGAAATCTGATTCATTTGAGTGTTGAGGTCGCGAAGTCGAGAGGTTAGTTTGATCAGTATGCCTACTTTGGAGAGCCCCGTGCACTTTAATCGTATCTATATTGAAGTTAGCAATATCTGTAATCTCAAATGTCATTTCTGTCCAGAAGTAGAGAGAAGCAATCAAGTTCTTTCAAGAGAAAATTTTGCATTTATTCTTCAACAGGTAAAGCCTTTCACAGAACAAGTTTGTCTTCATGTGATGGGCGAGCCATTAGCGCACCCCGAATTCAGTGATTTAGTGGAGCTCTGTGCGCAAAATAAATTGCAAGTTCAAATCACTACAAACGCGACTCTTTTGCGCCGGCAAAATGTGGCTGCTTTGCTCTCGCCAATTGTGCGGCAAGTGAATATATCTCTTCAGAGTTTTGCGGCAAACTTACAGTCTGATGACTATCACGACAAGCTAGAGCGTTATCTCGCGGAGATCTTCGAGCTGATTAGTCAGGTTCGCCTGAAGCGTCCCGATCTTTATCTGCAGCTTCGTTTATGGAATCAAGGCGCACAAGAAAGCGCACGCGAAAGCAGTGTGAATCAGTTCATACTTGAGCGGCTTGAGGAATACTTCGGTATTCGGGTCGATTTTTCAAAAATTGATTTGCAATTCAAAAAGGCTTTTCCACTTGGCGGGCGCTTTTCTATTCAATTTGATTCGCGTTTTCGCTGGCCAAATATCAATGATGAAGTGGTAAATGATGCTGGCTTTTGCCATGCTTTGTCTAGTCACATCGCAATTCATGCCGACGGTAGAGTGGTGCCATGTTGTTTAGATAAAGAGGCAAAAATCGACCTAGGTAATATTTTTGAAACTCAATTCTCAGAGATTCTTGAGGGCGAGAGGTTAATAAAAATGAAAGCTGGATTTGCCCGGGGTGAGCTCTGTGAAGGCCTTTGCCAGCGCTGTAATTTTATCCAAAGATTTGCGGGCAAAGCGAATCGCCTCGCGAGCCAAAGTCAACAGGCTGCGAAACGGCAAAAACAATTGAATGAGAGGATCCTATGAGTTTTGTCGTTCACCTCGCTAAAGAAAACTTTAAATTCTCAAGCACCCATTTTACCATTTTTTCTGCGACAAATGCAGAGCGCTTACATGGTCACAATTATCAAATGACCTGTGAAATTGAGCTAGAAGAAATTGACCCAAAAATCGGGATGGCCTTCGATTTTAATTTGATAAAACCAGAGATCAAAGCGCTATGTGATGAAGTAGACGAATATATTTTGATAGCCGCCAAGTCACCTTTTTTGAAATTCAAAAGCATAGACCAATCGATTGAAATGCAGTTTGCGAATAGGCGTTATATTTTTCCCAAAGAAGATTGTAAAGAGCTAGATCTGGTTAATATTACAAGCGAAGAATTGGCTCGTTATTTTTGTGAGAAGCTATGGGTTAGACTCAAGCAGCTTAAGGGCCAATTGACCGAGGCCGCTCAATTCAAGTCACTTCAGGTTCGCATCGAAGAAACCCGAGGCCAAAGTGTCAGTTATAAAAAAAACTCGTTAGGGTGCTTATGAATTTCGTGAGAACACTTATTATTTGACGGGACCTAAAGGGTCTTTAGTGATCTCCGCGAGGGGCATTGATCTTGGATCGGCGGCAGTCCCAGCCGCATTTGGCGCGCCCTTTTTGTCGGCCTTTAGCTTTGCTGTTTTAAGAGTCTTCGGATCAACAGTTTTCGGATCAACGGTCTTTAATGTTTTCGGATCGACTTTCTCTTTTTTAGCGATAGGGATTGCTGCTGCTGGAGCTGCTGGCACGACTTCTGAAGCAGTTATTATTGGGGCGATCGTAGTTGGTCTGAGGCCGTAATCTAGGCTTACTTCGGTAGGACGAATCAACGCAACATAAGGGGCATCGCAATTGACTACAGGGGTGATCGTAGTGACTGGCCCTGCCACGACCGCTGGCCCCACAACTGCCACAACTTGCGTCGGCGCCACCACGGGCACTACTTCTTGGATGTCCTCAATAGTAGCTGAGTTATCATCTACCCATTTGCATGAAAGCGGCTTACTTTTTGAAAAGCCGACTACGCGAAGTTCTAGGTCATTTAGATTTTTATCTTCGATATGGCAAATTCTT
>JAYVXS010000148.1:0-5226 GCA_043784965.1 Bdellovibrionales bacterium | reverse complement strand
TAATTAAAATAAACAAAATGTCATGATTATTTTGAACCGTTTTTCAACTTTTTCAAAAACATTTTACTAATTAAAATTGGACTTAGAGCATTTTTTTTACTCGCTCTTCAATCAGGTCATTTTATTTTGCAAAATGAATTTTAAAGTCAAATTTCTCTATTTGAGTTTTGTTTTTTTACGTGAAAATTCCTTGTCAACGTCTGCGTTCAGCAAAAAAGCTCATCCTGACCTTTGCCGCTGCTGTTCGGGCTCCTGCCCTCACCCAAGCATTTGCTTGGGTGCCATCAGCCGGCGCTTAGGAAGATATGCCCATCATGATTTGCACAATTGGACTCAGTATAGCTGAAAACTTTGAAGGATCGGTCGAGGATAGATTTTGCTTTGTTCTTAGCGTATTCCTTGGGTATACGGAGAAAAAAACCTGTTGATATAAGTTTATGAAGTTAAGGAGCGGCCAAAGTCGCCTTGTAGTTACATGTAGCTAATTTTTATAGACAGGTGGTTAAGCTTTAGTCGTTTCAAAATCGAACAATTTTAATACCAGGCCGTCTTAAATTTGAGGCCGTAGTGGATCAGAAGGCTATGTCAGTAATAGGTCATTTAGGTTCGAATACTTTGACATTTGGTACCCGGGACAGGACTTGAACCTGCAAGTTCTTGCGAACACGTGGACCTGAACCACGCGTGTCTACCAGTTCCACCACCCGGGCATTTCGGAAAGAGGAAAATACCCCATTAGCTACTGAAAAGGCAATCGGTCTTGTGAAATTTGGCCTCATTGAGCGCAAAAACACTAGGTGTTGTCATTAATGGTCTTCTTATGATAAGGTCAGCTCAATGAAGAAACCGCATCGCAAGGGCAGCAAAAAGTCTCGGAATAACAACCCCGAAACCAACCAAAAAAGAAATGATTCTCGAAGAGATAGCACTGATAATGAGCGAAAAGGTCCTGCTGAGGCAGCAACCCCCAATCGAAGCGGAACCAAACCCATTGGCAATACTTTGCGAGCAGGAATCAAAGCCTCAAGCTCAGTTAGAAGCCTCGGCTCTATCGGTGGTGCTGGCAAAAGTGCGGTCGGCAGTGGAATCGTCGCGAAAATTGCTCCACGTCCAACCTTTTCAATTTCCTCGTCGACAAATTCTAAACCGCTAACAGGAAAAACAAACAACACACGCCCTACTTTTAAAAAGCCAAATCAAAATCAAACTAATCAAAAGCGTCACAGTGAAGATAAAATTCAAGTGGTGCAAAACAAACATCTTGAGGGACTTAAGTATGTCGAGGGCATTATCAAATGTCATCCCGATGGATATGGCTTTCTAATTCCAGACGACCCGAAACATCCTGATGTTTATATATCAAGACAATTCATGACCTCTATTATGACCAACGATCGCCTACGGGTCATTGTTCATAAGTCTCGAAATGAGGAACGCCTTTCAGGTGAGGTGGTCGAGATTCTCTTGCGCGCAGTTAAAAAAGTGGTCGGCAAGTTTTTGCCGGTTGATGTGAAATACGGCGTGATTCTCGACGAAAATCGCCATTGGGGTTCAGATTTACGAATTCGCGCCGAAGATTCTCTCGGCGCCAAAGAAGGTGATGTTGTCGTTGTCGAAATCACCAGCTACCCTGGGCGAAATCAAGATTTTACCGGTCACGTGGTCAGCATTATTGGCGACTCTGCAAATCCACTTAACGATGTGACTCGGATTGTTCATTTACATAATATTCCACATGAGTTTTCAAAGGGCGCCGAGCAACAAGCCAAAGCCTTTTCGCCTTATGTCAGCGAGCGAGACACTGCTGGCAGAGTCGATTTACGCGGTAAAAATCTGATCACTATTGACGGTGCGACGGCAAAGGATTTTGACGATGCCGTGTATACCGAAATTGACGGCAAGGGCTTCAGAGTCTGGGTCGCCATTGCCGATGTTAGCCACTATGTACAGCCGGGTTCGCCGATTGACGACGATGCTTATGAACGCGGCACGAGCGTTTACTTTCCGAACTATGTGGTGCCCATGTTACCTGAGGCACTTTCAAACGAACTTTGTTCTCTAAAACCAAAAGTCGCGCGCTTGTGTTTTGTTTGTGAAATGCAATTGGATTTTCAAGGCAATATTCTCACTCATGATTTTTATGAAGCTGTTATGGAGTCAAAGGCCCGCGTCACGTACGGCGAAGCGCAAGAAATTCTCGACGGTAGAACCCCCAGCCACCTCAATCACATTGAAGCCAATATAAAGAGTTGCCGTGATATTGCAAAAATCTTGATGGCAAAGAGATTTCGCGAGGGCTCACTCAATCTCGAAATCCCTGAGACCCAAGTCATCGTGAATGAGGCCGGAGAAGCTGTCGATATTATTAAATCCGAAAGGCTCTTTGCCCATCGTTTAATTGAAGAGTTAATGCTTGTGGCCAACGTATCCGTAGGTCGCTATTTGGGCGAACAAAATGTCCCAGGAATTTACCGCATTCACGAAGAACCTAACGAAGAAAAAATTGCTGAACTGCAAAAGTTTTTGTGGAACTTTGGCGCCAAAAATTCACTCGCTGGCAAAGATCGACTACAAACTAAAATCTCGAAAAGTCTCGAGAGTTTTCATGGCAAACCCGAGCAGCAAATTTTGAGTATGTTGACCTTACGAGCAATGAACCAAGCAAAGTATAGCTCGCAAAACCTTGGCCATTTTGGCTTGGGGTTTTCACATTATTCACATTTTACCTCTCCCATTAGGCGCTATCCAGATTTGATCGCGCACCGCCTACTCAAGAGTTTGTTAATTCCCAAGTATAAGAGCTGGGCGCTGAATGAAGACCAGCTGGCAACGGCTTCAAGTATGTTGAGTGCCTGTGAACAGAGATCGGTAAAAGCCGAGCGCCAGCTTGTTTCCATCAAAAAAGCTAGATTCATGCAGAAATTTGTCGGTGAGAAATTTGACGGAGTCATTAGTTCGGTGGCCAGGTTTGGGATCTTTGTAAATCTTAGGTCCTTTGATGTAGACGGACTCGTAAAAATTGAAAATCTCGGAGATGATCGCTTTAGCTTTGATCCTGAAATGCTTTTGCTATTGGGCTCACGCACCAAAGTAAAATTCAAAATTGGCGACAGCATCGAGGTTTTTGTAACCAGCGTTGACATCGACGGCGGAAAGATCGATTTTAAACTGACGGCAGAGGATCCTAGTGAAGAATCTTCTGGCACTGAAGACTCAGATAGTGGATGGGAAAAACGGCGAATTAAAAATGGTTCAAAAAAAGACCATGACAAAAATTCGCGAATGAATAAAGCGAAAAAAGGGCAATTAAGTGGCCAGAAAGAAAAACCTCAGACGGCTGGGGAACACACTAAAAAACGCGGCGAGGATGAGAACGATCGTAGCCGTGTTCGCAAAAAACGGTTTCCAAAACGTCGCTGAAAAAATTAAACTTGGCCGATTTTTAATAGAGCGATTCACGCAAATTGATGTCGATAAGTTTTCCGCTCCCGAACGCTTGCGAATGTGCTTTGAAGAGCTTGGACCCACCTTTGTAAAGCTTGGTCAGTTGCTCGCCACCCGTCCAGATTTAATTCCAGAAGAATTTGTTGAGGAGTTTAAGAGACTACATGATCAAGTCTCAACGATCGGCTTTGATCAAATTGAAAGAGTGATTGAGCGGCAGTTTAATATTCCAATTAAAAATGTTTTTCTTGAACTTGATCCGCATCCACTGGCCGCCGCAAGTATCGCCCAAGTTCACCGGGCCAAATTGCTCGACGGCACCGAAGTCGTTATTAAGGTACAAAGGCCTGGCATCGTCGAAGTCATAAAAAATGACGTTGGCATACTTTATTTTATTGCTGATCTCTTGCAGAATTACGTGCCTGAATCAAGACCCTTTAATCCGATCGGCATTGTCGATGAATTTTTTAAGAATCTCGAACTCGAGACTGATTTTGTAATTGAGGCGAATAATATTCGTCGATTTACTGAAAATTTCAAACATGATAATTCTGTTAAAATCCCGAAAGTTTATTTTGAATACTCAACTAAAAAGGTTTTAGTCCTTGAGATGCTAAAGGGGATACCCTTAGGTCAGCCAGCTTCGGTGAAGCAAGAAGGCGTTGATCCGCTTGAGGTGATGCGCCTTGGAGTTCGCACTTATTTTAAAATGGTCTTTCGCGATGGGCTTTTTCATGGCGATCTTCATGCCGGCAATTTGTTTATTTTGCCTAATAATCGAATTGGCCTAGTTGATTTTGGAATCGTCGGACGAATCAATCGTCGCACTCAATCGGCAATTGCCAATATGTTTGTCTGCCTCTACTCAGAAGATTACGAACGCCTTTCTTATGAATATGTTGAGCTTGCTCCGTATAATGATCAGATCGATGTCGATGAATTTGCTCGTGATCTACAGAATCTCTTGGCACCTCATTTTGGCCTTTCAATGAAAAATGTTGATTTGGGGCGACTACTAATGGGAACAACCCAAGTCGCGGCTAAACATCATTTGGTCTTACCAACTGAACTTATGATGTTTTTCAAATCGATCGTTACCGTTGAGGGCATGGGGCGACTCTTAGCTAAAGATTTCGATTTGCTCCCACATGCAATTGAATTTTCAAAAGAATTGGTTCAACATCGCTACCAGCCAGATCAAATAAAGGCTGATCTCACTCTACTCGGACAAGATGTTGGGGGCCTTCTCTATAATTTGCCCAGGCAGATGAGACAATTCATTCGTAAGGTGAATCATCCAGATTTTGCAGTCAAGATGAGCGTGCAAGAAATTGACGACCTTAAACGCTCAGTAGAAACTGGCTCAAATATCGTTTTTTTGGGCCTCATTATCGGAGCATTGATTCTGGCAGGATCGATTACTCTCTTTCTTGATCACGGTCCGTATATAGCTAGCATGCCGATTGTCAGCGGACTTCAATTCTTACTCGCTACCCTTTTCGGACTACTTGCCTTTTATAACTATATTAAAAAGTGAGGTACCTGCTTCGAGCGGCCCTATTTGGTCACCAGTTTTGGTGGTTTGCTTGCAAATTGTCACAATTACACGCTGGGCAGCAATAAAAGGCCTTTTGAGGCTGGCATAATTTTCTCAATGTCTTTGAGCAAAACTGACTTAATTAAAAGCCTAAAAACCAAAAACATAGGAGAATTATTATGTTTAAAAAGTCACTATTAGCAATTTCACTAACTATGATCGCTTCGTCTGCATTTGCAAATAGA
>JAYVXS010000147.1:0-5297 GCA_043784965.1 Bdellovibrionales bacterium | reverse complement strand
GAATACGCCTTTGGTCAGAAGCGTCGGTAAATCGATCTTTATCACGTAGTCTGCTGAACATATTCCAATATCTAAGATCCTCGCCTGCGAGACCCTCTCCCGAAGCTAATTTTGACAATTTGGTAAGACGATCCTGAATTGCCCGGCGCTTTTCTTTTATAAGCTTTTCGATAGACTTTTTTTGCATCCGTGGAGTTTGGCTCTTATCAGCGCGAATCTCACGAAAATCAATTGGTTCATATACAATGTCAACATAGTAGGCATCGTGTAGAACGCCCTGACTGGTATTGTACTTGGAGTAAATATCAATCCAAAAATCAACCCGGGCCTGCATCGATGGCGAAGCCACAAATATGTCTTCCTTCCATCCCAAAGCATTCTTTTGCGCACTATAATTGGGCGGCTCCCAAGCTATCGTTTGACTTGGTATTTTAGGAGTAAAATCCTCGGGCGCATCGGTGAACTCATTTTGATCATTGGTTTCTTCAGGACTGAAGCTCTCAGCATGCAGAATCCCAGAAAAGATAATGATCGCAAAAATTAACTTAGAGAAAAACTTCATTTGCTGAGCTCCTCTGCAAGCTTATCAAAAAGATTGCGCGCCTTATCTTCAATTCCGCCACGACCATTATAAATAAAAGCGAAGGCCGCTGATTGCCCATGGGTCATCCCAACAAAACCTGAAAGGCCAACCGTACCGTTGAGCAAACCAGTTTTTGCGCGAATCCAACCCGTTCTCCCGAGATCCTTCATTCTTTTCTTAAGCGTTCCATCTCGACCGGCTATCGGCAGGGCTGAGATATATTCAGGGTAAATTGAAAAATCACTCTGAATCAATTGCAAATAATGACCGAGATCAAGCGCCGAAATTCTATTTTCAATACTGAAACCAGATGCATTTACAAATTTTATACTAGAACTTTCGATGCCAATCTCACTCATAAAATTCTTTATTCGAGCGATACCTGTTTTCATGGTGGCGGGCACCTCGCCACTTTCTGCAGCCAAATTTTTAGCCAACATCTCGGCCACATAGTTATTTGAAAACTTCGCCATATCGGCAACGATCAACCCGAGGGCTTTACTTTCGCGCTTTGAAAGTACCTTCGCCTCTTTCGGTGTGGTACCGGTCTTGATTTCTCCTGAAACTTTTATACCTCGTTGTTTTAGAAACTCTAGCAAATTATTGGCTGACCAAATTTCGGGTTGGGTAATGCTTTTATAAATGACCACTTCATCATGACCAATCGGCAATTTACCAGTGACGCGAATGATCTCACCTTTAAAGTCAGCTTTGCTTAAGCGCTCTACCGCAATTGACTTTGGTTTTGAGTCACCGACAGTTGTGGTATTGTTTTCAACTCGTATATACTTATTTATTGGATCGGCAAATACCAAACAGGGATCACCTATTTTTGTTCCTGGCCGCACATAGACATTCACTGAATTCCAATTCATAGACATTGCACCAACTGGTGCGTCATAGGCGCGATCCACGCGAATGGATTCGCGATCCTCGCCAAATCTAATTTTATCAAATCGACTATCATCAACGATAAGGTCACCTTCGATTAGATTTATTTGATTACGATTAAAATCATTAACTAACGACCACATATCTTCGTTCACAAATGACGGGTCGCCGCCACCTTTTAAATAAAGATCACCTTTAAGAACTTGGTCTTGAATATTCCCGCGACTTAAGAGTTGCGTTTGAAATTTAAAGCTTGGCCCCAAAATATGCAGGGCCGCCCCCAGAGTTAGTAGCTTACTGAGAGATGCTGGCACCATACTATGTGTTTCATTGTGACTAAAAATGGTAGCCGCTCCTTGAATCCCCTGAACTCCAACCCAAGCCCCTACATCTTTTTCAGAAACTCCGCTTTTCTTCAATATCTCAGTCAACTTCTTATTGAGCGCGGTATAGTCCTCCGCAATAGCTAAGTTAGAAGACGCCTTGGCACTCTTGGCAAATCCACTTGAGCTGGTCATTAGGATCAAAACAACCAATAAAGCGAACAGATGCAAATAAAGTGGCCTAATACATTTTGATTTTAACATATGATAAGTATAATTTAAATCTCGTGGCGCTGCAAAGACCAAGCTCTAATTTATTGTACTATTTTTCGAAGCTAAGTTTAATATTAATTGCTTTCTGCAGCTGTACGCCTAAAGTTTTGAGTTCACAGGATGAAGTGCGAATGACACTGGGTTCCCCGCCGGCAAGCCTCGATCCACGTCTTGCGACAGACGCAACTGGTATGGGCGTCGCGGGACTTGTATTCTCAGCCCTATTTCATCTTGATTCACATCTGCGTCTTGTTGGCGAATTTGCTGATTCCTGGTCCTATCACGACCTAACCTATCACTTTTCGCTCCGCCCCGGTCTAACATTCTCTAATCATGAACCGGTTACTGAAGAAGATATCTTGTTCTCTTTTTCAGAGTTTATGAATTCAAAATGCCCGTTTAGCAGTAACTTTAAGATGATCGATAACATTGAAGTCGAATATACGGGCTTGAAACATCAGCTTAAAATCAAGCTCAAAAAATTTTCGGCAGCCTTTCTCACTGATCTTCGGGTCATTAAAATTCTACCCAAAAGGATCGTGCAGAATGACTCTTTTAACTTCGGAGTTCGTCCAATTGGAAGCGGCAACTTCTTAATTGTAAAAGACGACGCAAATTTATTGCAACTCAAGGCCAGAGAAGATTCTCCTCTTATAAAACCGAAAATTAAATTTTTAAGTTTCTACTTTATTCGTGATGACTATACCCGATTTCTAAAACTACTTTCACATGAAGTGGACATAGCGGAAAATGAGATAGATTTGAGACGCGTCGGAGAGTTTTTGAAGCGCAGCGAGGAATTCGAAGTACAAAAAAATCCAAGCCTCTCCATGACCTATCTTTTGATTAATTTGAAACGTGATGTTTTTAAAGATATAAAAGTCAGAAGGGCGCTAGCGCTAGCCTTGAATCGAAATGATTTATTGACCTATAAATTTGAAAATTTAGCCCTGCCGGCAACATCACTGCTGTCACCAATTCACCCGATGTTTAATTCTGCGCTCAAAAATCCACAGCAGAATTTAGCTGAGGCCAAGCTTCTCCTTGAAGGCCTGAACATTTTTCAAACTAAAATTAGTTTCAAAAGTTCAAATGCAGCAAGTGCAGTAGAAAATGTTTCGATCTTGGTAGATCAGTTTAAAAAGTTAGGCCTGAAGTTTCAACAGCAAAGCTATGAGTGGGGGACTTTTTATTCTGATATTAAAACCGGCAATTTTGATCTCGCTCTTTCTAAATGGATCGGCTTAGTTGATGCCGATATTTACCGCCAAGCCTTTCACTCTAGTGAAACGCCACCAGGGCGAAATCGCGGTTTTTTTGCGAATGCAAAGCTCGACCAAGTGGTTGAACAAGCTCTGCAGACAGAAGACTTTGAAAAGCGTCGAAAACTTTATCTGGAGTCGCAAAAAATTGTTTTCGAAGAGCTCCCGATCATTCCAATGTGGTACGATCTGGACATCGCAATATTTAGTCGCCGAATCAAAAATTTTCATGCGTATCCAAGCGGCGATTTTCAATTTGCCAATGAAATTGAAAAACAATAGCCCTGTTATTGTTGATGGCTTTTAGCCGCTGCTATTTGGGCTATTCATGAGGGCATTGAATTGTCGCGAAAAACTATTTGTTCGAAGCCAGTTTGTCTTTGATGAGACTGTCTCCATCAGGATCACTAGCTGGCTTAGTTTCGCTCGCCGGAATTAGCTCATCGATCAATGAGACCTTTGGATAAGGACTTGCCTGAGGTAGATTGTTTTTTATAATCAATTCATTTGAAATTCTAAGCGCCAGCTTTTCAAGTTGCTTAAACTCGTCACTAGCCCGCAATCGCAATACCCTTGGGCGATCATTAATTAAATCATCAACGTATTTTTCAAATGCGAAGATCGGACCGGCCATGCGCTGTGATAGAATCCTACCGGTTAAGAATAGGATAACGCTAAACGCGAGGCTGACAATTACAAAATTGAATATGAATGGAAGTAAATATTGATCTAATAAGCGAGCATTGTTGCCAATGAGATCTGAAATGGTAACCTTCATAAAGGTATAAGAATAAACTCCAGAAATGACCGAAAAGCCCAATCCCACCGCGACTAAGATCATGCAATAACGCAGCTGAAACTTGAAATTGATCCATTTTATTTTCCGGGTCTCAGCTTCGGGCCAAAGAATATCACCTTCTCGAAGGAGGGCAAAGGCGATCATTCCATAGCCAACCCATTGAAGCGCATCAGCCAAATTGAAAGCTGGTGTTGACTGTTTTTGAGAACCAATAATTAGAAAGTCAACTACATAGCCCGTGAGAATGCGATCAGTGACATTACCCAGAATTCCACCTATTAAAATTGATAGGCCGGTCCGCAAAGTAAGTGACTTGATTGGCATTAAGAATTGAATGACGACAAATAAAAATAGGAGAAAGGCGCCCCCCGTTGAGAAAGATACCACTCGTAAAACGGCTGGTAGGGACGAGAAAAGCCCCAGCATTGCACCATGATTGTGGTGCAGCGAAAGTCCAAAGATACCAAAGGACTTATATCCCTGAAGTTGCTCCGCCGAAATCTTAGTAATTCGATCTATGCCCCAAGTTAAAAATAGGGGTAAAATAACCAAAAACCATTCTTTCTTATGCACGAATCATTACTCCAATGGCTAAGGCGAATTTTATTCGTCATAGCTTCTTATTTTTTCGGTTTTCTCGGCTTTCGATCGACAAGCTGTTTTACAAAATGGTCATAAACGGTATCATCACTTTGACTCTTTCCAAATATATCATCGACAAATGGCCTTGCCTTGCTACCATCTGATAGTACGGTCTTTTGCTTTACTTCAAATTTTATGCTGCCGCCGCTTTCGTGCGGCTCAAATGATTTGCGCGTATCATGTGCAGCACGAATTCGGCCCTGCTTAACATCAAGAGAATCGTGTGAAATGGTCGCTTTAACTTTCTTACTAATGATATCATATCGCTCAGTAGCAACATTTTTTGCAAGTGCGATATCCGCACCCGGAACAGACTCGACATAAATTTGCGAAACAATACTAAGGTTGGCATCCTCAATTCCGACGATGATTCCCTTAATTTTTTCCATATTTGCAATGAAGGTATTAGCGGTTTTCGCCGAGCCTTTTTCAAAAAGCAAATTATCGCTGACCTCGAACTGAACGCTATCCTTGGTAATCTGAACATTTTGGGCCGAGTCACCAAGCTCTTCAGCCAAATATGC
>JAYVXS010000146.1:0-5338 GCA_043784965.1 Bdellovibrionales bacterium | reverse complement strand
TTGAGTCCGCGCACTTCGAATAGCAATTTGCTGATTGCGAAACGGCCGACTTAAAGGTGAGCATGAATGAGCCTGGTCCTGCGGCAACCGAGCCTGAGCAATATCCACCCGAAGTTTTGGCTAAATAGTCTTCTACAGTGGTATAGCTTAAAGAATTACAAAATCCACCAGAGGCTGAGCATGGAGTGCCGCAGGTATTTCCTAAGGGGGCCGCCACCACAGTTAGCGAAGTTGAATCGTCGGTTGTGCAGCTAGTACCTGGAGCGGGAGTGCCAGCTTGGAAACTGTGAACGCAATCGATAACAGTTGCGGCTGTAGGACAAACCACAGCATCAGAACTATTTTTAATTGTACGACCTGTTAAAGAACTTGAACAGTTGAGTCTGGTGCCATCAGGATTGGCGCCAGCATTTACCGTGAGGGAGCTGGTTAAAATACTAGTACCATCGCAAGTCGCAGAAGAGCCGAATTGAGTTTGAATATATGAAAGGACAGTACCGCTGCCGCACATTGCTGAGCTGCCGCTTGGGCAGCTGGATGAGCAGCTGACGCCGTCAACGGCAAGGCTAATATTGCCATTTGATCTATTAGTAGTTGTCGAGCTCAAGCTGCAATTTGGATAAGTAGAAATATGGCCACTGCAATAGCTTGCGCAGCTCCCAATTGTCTGACTGCCAATATTGGCTCCAGTTCTAGTATGGGCGCCAGTGATCGAGCAGGTGATATCAGCTCTATTGGTAGCTTGAAGTCCTGTTATAACTGCGGCACTACAGAGTGTTGTGCTGGCAGCAGCATCTACGCCAGCTGAGCCGGTTTGATTGATGAGATTATTTGCGGCACATGAAAAGCCAGTGCCGGGGGCTGGATTATCAACAGAACTGCTCATATCTTTTGTGCAGCTCGGGCCACCACCGACGGTAAAACTACCATCAATGGTAAATTTAAAACTTGGATGAGGTGTGATGCAGGTGCCGTCGCGCCACAAATCACACCTTGTATAGGTCACATCTGTTCTGAGTGCAGTGTATTTTGAGGTAAAGCTATAGCCATCCTGATAAGAAATGGTGCAAGTTTCAGAACTTGGATATGAGTATTTAATCTTTGTGCCAGACTCATAGTTAAACTTTCGAGAAGCATAATAAGAAATGTTCGAGGAAGTCTTATAGTTGTAAGTATTTTGATAATGACCGCAGTTTCCATTAATTAAATTACTGCTGCCAACAACAGATTCTAAACAGCTATTGCCATTTGGATTTCGCAAATTCATGCGGTCGT
Organism: Bdellovibrionales bacterium; assembly: GCA_043784965.1. Lineage (GTDB taxonomy): Bacteria > Bdellovibrionota > Bdellovibrionia > Bdellovibrionales > JAMPXM01 > JAYTQQ01. The sequence goes on along the minus strand of JAYVXS010000146.1, from coordinate 4,063 downwards.
CATCATCACTTGCCAAAATGAAGGCTGTGGAATCACCAAGTTGAATATAGTCAGCAGAGTGTTTCACTACTCGAGCCATACTGCAGAGACCAGAAGAAACGTCAGTTAAGTTCCCGAAGGCGGACTGATCCGACGGATTGAGATAAGACAATCTCGATTTGAAATCACTTGTTAAAGCTTGGATTTTTGCGTTATATTCAGCGTCTGAGGCAGACCCTTTTCTGGCAATATTTAGTTGTGCTGTGACATTGCCGCCAAGATCGTCGAGCACAGGTGCCGGGACGATTTGAAAGTTAAAGGGAGCGGTGCCAAATGTGCCGGTGGATTTGCCCCAATATGAAAAAATACTTCCGGGCACTAAGCCTAAATTTGCTGAATCCGAAGCCGCGGGCACCGAACTAATTGAACTCGGCGCCCGACTTGGAACTTGAGACAAGAGACTTTGATTAAATGTCGAGGCTGTTGAAAAAACATAAATCGTTGTATCAAATCCTTGCAGACTTGTGCTTGCAGATTGAAAGAGTGTGGAGAACTGGGTGCCCAAATCAATTTGATGGCCAAGCATTGAGGCGGAATTATCAATAACAAAAAATAATTTAAGAGGTGGATTGGGTTTCGAAGCGGTCACTTCTAGCTGACCTTTGTAAATTGGCCGCCCAAGAGAATCAAGCACCACATCAGAGGGTTGAAAGCTAACTGGTGATCCACAGTTTTGAAACGAGACAAGTGCGAGCATAACAATCAAGAGCGGCAACTTTAAAATAAATTTTCGGCTCAACATGAAACACCCCCATATTTATATAACAGCAATATTTGGTCCACGCGCCGAGGTTTAAGAATGAGATCTGGTGTGCAAATGCGATTAGGATTTTTTCACTGTCCAGAAAGTATGCAAATAACCTCTTGGTAAATTACCTCACCGGCCACAGTTTCTGCAGAAGTTATCGAAGATCACGGTGAGGCATCAACAAGCTTTTATAAGGACTTTACTTTTCCGAATTGTAATTAATATTTTGCTTTTAAGTAATTGCCTAAATACCCTGATTTAAGGACTAGGGTTTTTTAAAAACAGAAAATTTGCGGCTAATTCTGGAAAAAGTGAAAGAAAAAGTGAAAGAAAAAGTTAGACAAAAAATAAGAGAAAATCTTGGCGCTGAGCAATTTGACAGCTTTAAAGACTTTTTTAAATATCGTATTCAGCGAGAGTTCGTTTCTGCCGCCGGACTAAAGAAGTCCAATTTAGAAAAATTAGCGAAGGCTCTGGGTTACAGCTCGGCAAGTAGTCTATCGATGATATTTACTGGCGAACGCTTACCGAGCCATGAATTTTTAGATGCGATTTCGATTTACTGGAAGCTCGCAAAAGAAGAAGACCAATATATTAGAAGTATTGTTCAGCTTGAAAAGCTCGAAAAAAAAGGCAAAGTCACACACCAAATATTAGAAAGTTTGGGCCGAATTAAAAAAGCGAAGCCCTCGCATAAGCTGAGTCTCAATCAATTTTCACTGATGCGCGATTGGTATCATTTGGTCATTCAAACCATGGTATCGAGCTTTGAATTTCGCGAGGACTGCAATTGGATTAGTCGAAGATTGCGAAAAAAAATTAGCCCTGCACAAGTAAAGAAATCGCTTGAAATATTATTGGATCTAAAAATAATTCAAAGAAACACGGAGGGCTTGCTTGAATCGTCCATTCAAGAAATTGAGACGACGCATGAAGTTCCCTCAGAGGCTATTCGTGAACTGATCTTCTCATTTTGATACTTTTTAAAACTTGTAAAATTGTGCTTTTCTTAAAGGCCGACTAAATTACTGCCGCGGCCCAGCGGCTTTGCTTATTTCTACCAGCCGAAAGTCCGGTGGGGCAAAGCTTTTCTCACAAACAAATTCATAAATGCCGAATAGTCTATAGATGAACCTTATAGAAAAATAACTATGAAGCCAAAAATTGCCGCAAAAAAAAATTTAGCCAAGTCGACTCCGACTGAAGAGCCCGTAACAGGCTCTGGTCAGACGACAAAAGTGCTCGCAATTATCAATGAACACTCTGCATTGATGAGTGTGTTGAGCTATTTGCGAAAGCGTGATTATCAGGTCAAAATTGCCCATAGTCTAATGGATGGCATTCGCGAATTGACCAATACTAAAACAGATATTTTGCTGATTAGCTGGAGCCTGAAAAACACAGATATTAAAAAGGTCCATTCTGTAATTACTCAAAAGTTTAAAGCCATTTGCTATATTCTTGGCGAGGATGAGTCGACAAAATCCGCTGCGGCGATGCTATCGAGTGGCCTGCCAAATACCATACTTTATCCGGTTAGTAGCGTTACTTTGTACAATCGAATTGAGTTGGCATTGGGACGCTCAAATACAAAAAGTGGCGGAGCAGCAAAGAAAAAGTTAAAGTCGCGCGACAAAATGATCGTTGGCGGTGTCGAATATAAGCGGCCGAAGAAGAATGAAATTTCAATAGAGACAGTTTGGAATGTTCGCGTCAATTCTCCGAATCCAGCGAATCAAATTTGGGAGACCGTCGTATATAAGGGCGGCAAGCCTCTATACTACTATTACAAAGGTGATAAAGCGCCGGATAAGTGGTTGGTCAGTACAGATGAAACCGCCATCAATGACCGTAGTTATGTATTCGCGTCCGAGACACCTGCGACGGGAGATATACTTAGCTCATTTTCGGACTATTCTGAATCCACGGTCTTTGAATCTGAATCAGCTGATACGGAAGATTTTGAAGAAATCGAATTTGATACCTTTACTCCGCCTGATAAAGAAGAGAAGCCAAAAACATCATCGGCATCATTCAAAGAGATGAAGGCGAAAGATGATGCTCCATCGGCATCATATAAAGAAATGAAGGCAAAAGATGATCCCTCGCCTATATCGAATAAAGAGATCAAGACAAAGCTTGAAAAAGTTGCGCCAGTTGAGGTTCAGAAGCCTACAGTTATTGCGCCTGCAGCTAAGCCTGGACCTCAAAGCACTGAGTCTGTGTCTGCGCCTGTTGTTAAAGTTGAGAAAGAACAGTTGGCGACTTCATCTACGAAGGCAGAGTCAACTAAGGCGAGCCAGACACTTTTAGAAAAGAGCGTGAATGCCGCAATTGCATTGGCGATGAAGTCTGAAGTTCAGAGTTTTGAGGCGCCAATTTTGATTGACTCAGTTTCGAATTTAACAGTGTCAGTAATTAAGAGTTCTCGCTTTAAAGGATACTTAGTTTCTGGCCAGGCAAGCGATGTCTCAAATCCCAGATTTATGAAAAAAGTTTTCGATAATTTGGGAAAGGAAATGGAAAAGCAAAATGAGGCACTGTCTACTCTGTGTGGCGTGCTTGAGCTAAAGCTTGATTCAGTGCCTTTTAAAAAGTGGACTAAAGATAAGGCCGACTTCGTAATTCAATCGCAGATCGGTAATGAGGAGATACTTTTTGCTTTTGTGCCTGTTGACGATTTACCACAAAATTTTATTGATGAGGACCTTGTACCAGTTCCGATTGAAAGATTTGAGGAAGACAAAATTTTGTATTTTGACATTTTCATTCATATGCAAATGAATCAAAAGCATATCTTGTATTTGAAAAATGGTGCCATTTTTACAAAAATATCAAGAGACCGACTTGTGGCTTATAATACAAAAGTTTTATATGTTAAAAAAGCCGATGAGAATTTGTTTTTTGCTTATAGCGCACGAAACGTCTTTGAAAAAGACGCCATTAACCGTTCGGTGCCATTGCCAGTACCTGAAATTAAAAAAATAGCCTAATATTAATGAGGGCGTTGGATAGTCGACATATTCCATCTTGCCTTCGGCTCATTTTTGAACGGTCCTTCTTGCGCTCTCCTTCTGCTCTCCTTAGCGTATCGCAACGGATACGCTTCGTCGATGCTCAGTCCGGTCCGTTCAAAACTGCGCCAAATTCAAGCGCACTTTGTCGACTATCCAACGCGCGTTATGGTGGATTTGTCGAATATCATATGCTAGCAATTGGAGCCTTGATTACGAGTAGCGAATATAAATTGATTCAAACAAATTCTGAGGTAACCGA
>JAYVXS010000145.1:0-5346 GCA_043784965.1 Bdellovibrionales bacterium | reverse complement strand
CCGAAAGTGGCAGTCAGACTATAATCCATTTATTAACCCGCAACGCATCAGGTGAATTTCTGGGGAGTTTCATTAATCCCTCGGTCAACAAAAATTCTCTACCTATGAGCTGCAAGTAAACTGAGTATTGACCTCAATTTTAAAAATCCGCTTTAGATTTCAGAATTTGACACCTACGACAGTTTGAAAACACAATATCATATGAAAATTTCAGATTTGCGATACTTTCGTTCTTCATTTTTAGTTGCCCTCATTGGCCTGATCTCAGGTGGCGCAATCGGCTACTATTATACAGGCTCTTTGAGTGGTGCAATTCAGGCGCTGATTATTTGCGGCATTTTAAGTATTTTAGAAGTTTCGATGTCTTTTGATAATGCCGTAGTGAATGCTGCGGTTCTCAAGAGTATGACGCCTCTCTGGCAAAGACGTTTTTTGACCTGGGGCATGCTTATCGCTGTGTTCGTGATGCGTTTGCTGTTTCCATTATTGATAGTGGCGGTAGTTGCGCATTTGGGACCAATTGAGGCCATACTACTTGCCGCTCAATCTCCTGAAAAATATGCCAAAATTATGTTGAGCGTCCATCACGAGGTGGCGGCCTATGGCGGAGCCTTTTTATTATTGGTGGCACTTAAATACTTTTTCAATATTCAAAAAAGTCGCCATTGGATTAAGTGGATCGAGATGCCCATGGTATCTATGGGCCGCTTAGAGGCAATTGAAGTAGGAATTACAATCGCGGCTATTTATTTAATGAGTAGATTCGTTGAACCAACTCAAGCTCTTTCGATTATTTATGCGGGTTTGGGCGGGATTTTAACATATATAGCTGTTGATGGCATTAGTGCATTTTTGCAAGTGCCCAATAAGCAACAAGTGAATTTAGAAAAAGCGAGTCTTGGTATGTTTCTATTTCTCGAGGTTTTGGATGCTTCGTTCAGCTTTGATGGTGTGGTTGGCGCCTTTGCCATTACCAACAATCTTTTTATAATATGTATCGGCCTAGGTATTGGTGCGATGTTTGTTCGAAGCTTGACAATCGTAATGGTCAAAAATGGTTCACTCGAAGCATTTACCTATCTTGAACATGGAGCATTTTACGCGATTGGTGCCCTTGCCATCATTATGTTTGCCGGAGCGGCGTATTCAATTCCTGAAATTTTTACGGGCCTAATTGGCGCTGTATTTATCGGGCTATCTATTTTCGCAAGTATTCGTGAAAAAAATAAACTTTAAGAGGTATTTGCGCTAGCCTCTAGCTTCTGAAATTTATTCTCGCAACAAGTGTAGGGGAATTCGCAAGCAAGACTATTTTAGCCCCTGATCGCCATGAGATGACCCAATATAGCTCAAGGCCCAAATACTCGAAGCTAAAATTAAAGTTCCGATGAGCACGACTAGCTTTTTCACTCCAGCCTCAAACAACTATGACTTCTTCGCCGTTTTTTTCTTTGGATTTATTTTCTCTACTGACTTTGCTTTCTGTATTTTTTTTGCTTTCTCTACTTTCTCTACTTTCTCTACTTTTTCTACTTTTTCTACTTTTTCTATTTTTTTTACTTTTTCTACTGGCTTTGCTGCCTTAATTGGCTTCGCTTGCTCTGGCTTTTCATAGGCAAGCAGATCGCTTTCAGGTATATTGAGCTGACGAGCCCCTTTGCCTGACAAAATATTGCATTCCCAGCGAGCATGAACATTGTTCCAATGAACCGAAACGATCTCGCACTCAACGGCTTGAGTCGCAAGTTTTCTGTAAGTAACTTTGTCCCCTTTAGTAAATTTTGCTGATTGCTTTGCCATTGTACTCCCAATATTGAATTAAACTAAGTTTTCAAAAATTAAAATACCTCAGAATGCCAATTGGTAAAAGGCGAATTGCCATCGGCCGAATGCGTTACGATTCATATGTATAAAGCCAGTTAACTTCATTCAAGCAGATCCGGTTTGTACTCTCCCCGGCACCTGCGCCACCGCCGTCGGAAGCCCTGCGCCCTTTAATTGGCACTATAGTTATAATCATTATAATCATTATAATCATTGGGTCGAAGATGATCTCGGCGGAGACGGCGCATTTAGCAGTGCCGGTGCCTTTGGCTTCTATCCCTGGATCAGTGCAGATAAATCACTTTACGGAATTCTTTCGCGAAAAGCCACACCTGGCCCCGGCAGCAGTCCGGTATGGACTCCGCCCTCTGCGGGCAAAAAATTCGCGCTGCTTGGATTTCGGGACTCACACAGTAAGCGCTGGTCAATTCTCATTATGCATTCTTAGCATATTCAATTTTTTCATATGCACTGGATAGATCGGCGTTAAGGCCCTATAACCAGCGTCAACAAATAAACAAATTTCTTTAAGGAGAAAATTATGAAACACTTAGTAATCCTAGCAACTCTTGTTTTGTCGCAAGCGGCTTTAGCAGATGGTTTTTACTGCCAAAACGAACAAGCTGATTTAAATATTCAAATCTTCAACCACATCAATGCCGATATGGGCACACGCACTGGTTCAGTTATGGTTCTCTCTGATCCACGGGTAAATGAAGGCCGTAAGACAATAGCTAAATTTTCAGATGTGAATTCAACTTTGACATCATACTCTTCAGTTTATAATGCAAAAGTTGATTTGCGCTATTCTGATAGCCGAGCAAAAGGCGAAAATATTGGCGGAACAAAATTGGGCGAATTAGACCACGTAATTGTTGGGCTTAACTTTTCATACCAAAAGCCACTCAGCAACGGTCAACGCCTAACTGGAGTTGTTAGATATGTAAAACGCAATGGCGATATCTGGACACAAAATTTGCGCTGTACTCGTTATTTGAAAAACTAGTTTTTCGAATTCACACTCAAATCAATTCAAATGATTAAAAAAAAGACTCGTTAAATTGAGTCTTTTTTTTTGACGAATGAGCCGCGACCAACTAGTAACCTATATTGCTGACCGGATCCACTGACCCGGGACTCTGACCATCCGTACACCTCAGCACAAGAGGAATCTGCATATATGATTATTGTCTTCTTTATGGTTTTCGCACAATCTGCCACTCAAACTACAGCCCAATCTACCCCTTTCCCAAATCAATATCCGGCCCATTGGTGGCAGATTTATAGCGAAAAAGATAAACCCTCCTGGGAAATTCTTCCTCACCAGGCAAAAAAAGGTGAAGTGATTTTATCTAAGCGCAACGAGCTGGGCCTCCTTTCTAATTTTGCGGCAACGCCTTTTAAATATCACAGAAAGAAATATGCTAGCCTCGAAGGCTTTTGGCAGATGATGCTCTATCCAGATTCATTGCTCCCAAATGACCCACGCCGAAAAGCCAAGGGCCTCGAATGGAAGTTCACCAGAGAACAAGTCTCTCAGCTAACGGCCTTTGGAGCAAAACACGCCGGCGATCTCGCCCACATTAATATGAAAAAACTCGGTCTTGATTGGGTCAGCTTCGAGGGTCAAAAATTTATTTATCGCAGTCCCGCACCCGGAGAACACTACCGGATTATTTGGCAAGCAACGCGTGCAAAGCTGGAGCAAAATCCATCCGTTAAAAAAATCCTTCTTCAGACCGGTGATTTAATTTTGCAACCAGATCATCAACAAGACTCAAACAGTCCGCCGGAATGGAAGTACTTTGAGCTTTACATGAAGCTCAGAGAAAATCTGCAGTAAGATCGCCGCCAACTGGCCCGCAAAATATGACATACTCGAAGTGCCACCTTTTCTAGTTTAAATCGGCCTTTTTAAAAAAGTTTCGCCCAATTTTCGGTAAAAATTAAAAATGCAGTCGCTGCTGTCAGTAGTAGCATTTTTTCTATTGCTAAAAAAATAACTTTGGCGTCAAAGCGCCTTTGCTTTCAGACTTGCGATATAAGAGTCTGGCAGCTCTGCCTGCTTAGCTCCGCTAATGAGTGCCTCGACAAAGCGTTTGCTGACTTCCCCATGAATGCTGGCGCGATCGGGAGAGGTCACAAATGCAGTTGCATCGTACGTCTTAGCATTGGCAATAACTTTGAGCGGCCGCTCAATGGACATCCCGGTGACGACACCTTCTTTATGTTGAATGACTGGCCAATCAACTGCCGGGATCTCGAAGAGCCGTCCGAAGATTGATGAATTGCTCTTGTCAACTAAACCAGCGACACGCCCACCCCACCATCGAGATGGGAAGTCAAAAACCAGATCAACATCCTTGGCTTCAGCAACTTGACCTGCTGGCAACTGAAAGAACTGGTAACTGTGTTCTTCTCGCCAAGCTTCAAATGCCTGGCGATCGAGTACTCCTGAATAAGCAAAATAGAGGCGTATTCCATGGCCTTTAATCGCGCTGCGATCTTTCATCACTTTGTGATAATGCGAATCCATAAATCTCCTTTGGTTATGAAGGCATCATCTTGCCAGTCAAGACTACGATTGCTTTTCGCGGAAGCATCCGAGACATTCCTGCAAACATGTGATTTTTGAAGCTCGTCAAGACGGTTGGCTTCTGTCGTGCCTCGAGAGCCTCCATGGCAATGCTTACTACAACTTCCGGAGTCTGCGAGAGATTTTTCGGCAAATCCTCTTTACGTCCCCCTGCCGTAACCTGAAATTCAGTTTCTGTAATTCCTGGGCATAATCCCAAAACATAAATGCCTTTATCTTTTACTTCGTACCACAGAGATTCTGAAAGCGACGTCACAAAAGCTTTAGTCGCACAATAGAGTGCCATACTTGGGGTCGGCATAAACGCAAGTGCCGAAGAAACATTGACAAGGGCATCGCCTGATTTGGCAGTTTTTAGAAAAGTATATGAGAGACCGACGAGGGATTGGTTGTTCAAATGCAGCATGCTCATCTGCTTTTGGTAAGGGATTTCGGTGAACTTACCTTGAGTTCCAACGCCAGCATTGTTAATTAGCAGGTCATATTTTTTTGCTATTAGTTCGGCCTGAATTTTCTCAAGCCCCGCCGTTGTCGATAAATCGGCATTTATATAGGAGTGTTTTGCACCCAACTGTGAAATTAATTCTTTGAGCTTAGCTTCGTTGCGGGCAACGGCAGTCACAACAAAACCATCTTTTGCCAGTCGAATGGCGAAGACTCGACCAATTCCGCTACTTGCGCCGGTTACCAAAGCATATTTCATTTGTCATTCTTCCTTTGCTTTCAAGATGAATAAGTTCTTACCGATTGTTCCTTGCGATCGCTGGATATACCCTATGCATGAATGTGAATTGTCGCAACTCTTTTTTAAATGGGTTCTTCAGAAGCCCTAGCCCGGATATTTCATCAGATTTCTGTTGCAATCGCCGCTTCGCTAGTCTGGGCGCTTCGCTCCTGGCGTTTTCGAGACCTTTTCATTGCGACAA
>JAYVXS010000144.1:0-16362 GCA_043784965.1 Bdellovibrionales bacterium | reverse complement strand
CTTTTTGATTTTACTTCAATCGTCTTGGCAGGACGCGCAATCGATGGCTTCGAACCATCGATTGCTAGGCGTTCGGGGTTCCTTTCGGACTTTGTCCTGCAGGACCCGCTCTCGCATGCTCCTCACTAAAATCTGCCCCCGGCAGATTTTAGCGCGGGCACAACTGCCACCCCATCCAATTCCATCAATAAGCAAATTTTCGAACGATAATATCAAAAATACTGATTTCACTGAAGAATTTCAGATATCCGCCACTTATTAAATGGCGGAAATATTTCTGCCACTTGAAAATGGCGGAAATATGGCGGATAATAGATTCATGAGTCAATATCCAGCTATCAAACAATCAAAAATCCCTTTAAAAATTAAACTTACAGATAAGTTTGTTCAGGCACTCATGAAGATCGCCGAATGTAAGCCTTTTTTAGACGAAGTTCTGACAACGCCACTTGAATTACAACTTCATCGGCAAGCACAAATTAAGGCCATTACTTATTCCAATCAAATAGAAGGCAATAAATTAGACGAAAAAGCAGTTACAGCTCTAATAGGAACAAAATCTACCAAGACTCGCGATAAAGACATGAGAGAAATTTTAAATTATCAAAATGCACTTTCTTACGCAGAAACTTTAGCTAAAGAAAAACAGCTACCAAGCATTCGAGATTTTTGTGATTTGCAAAAACTGGTGACGCAAGATTTTATTCAAAAGAGTCAGCATGGCCGTCTACGTACTATTCCTGTGTCTATCGTAAACGAATCAACAAATACTGTGATTGAGAAATGTCCCGACCCAACACAAGTTGTTTTTCTGATGGATGAACTTTGGCAGTGGCTCAAAGAAAATGAAAACACAAATCCTTTTGCGAAAGCTTTTGCATTTCATTACGTAGCTGTCGCTATTCACCCATTCGCAGATGGCAATGGCCGAACAGTCAGGCTATTCCAGCAAATTCTGCTTTTACAAAGCGGTGAAATAATCGCACGATATGTCCCAAGCGAAACTATTATCATGCGTAATCGCAGTCAATATTATGCGGCTATTAGGCAATGCAAAGTGCTCCAAAGCACGCATCCCATGATAGAATTTATGGCCGAATGCTTTGCGACTGCAGCGAAAGAAGTTGTGGAAGAAGCCAGGTCACTTTTTGAAAAATCAAAAAAAGTGAGCCCTGAACTACGACTCAAACAAATTTTGAAGTTCGCAAAATCGCAACCAAATTTTCAAATGAAAGACATTGCGCACCTCTTGCCACATACCGCAAGAAGAACTCTTGAGAGAGACGTAGCATCGCTAGTCAAAACCAAAAAAATAAAAATGACTGGCGATAAAAAAGGGAGACGATATTCAATAAATTGATTTAAATCTCTTCAACTCGTGTAGCGCCATTACAATTAATGGATGCGTGATTGCGGGACCAAATAGTGCTCCGCTCATAATAGAAGAGTTCGCGGACTTTGAATGCAAATACTGTGTCCGTGGGGCCAATACGATCAGAGAAGTTCTCAAGAATTATCCTGGAAAGATAAATCTCGTTTTTAGAAACATGCCTCTGCCAGGACATCAAAATTCCTTTGTCGCAGCGAAGGCCCTTAGTGCAGTTTGTCTACAAGGTTCGTCGTTAGCATATTCATATCAGAAAGAACTTTTTGATAATCAAGATAGGCTAGTAAACCAAGGTGAAACCTTCCTTTATGAGGTCGCGGAGAAGCTTGGCGTTGATGTAACCAAGATGAAATCCGCCATGAATGGTGATGCCGTGGCCAAATCAATTGCAGAAGACCAGCAGCTTGCGGATTCTCATAACTTCAAAGGGACGCCAAGTTTTATGATTGGTACCGAATCAATTTCTGGTGCTCTTCCCTACGATGATAACTGATTTCGTGAGATTCATGATTTACTTTTTCCCGACTGATAATTTTCCGCTATGTAATTTAATATATCGACAAATGGTTTTTTATATATCCCGGCTATATCAACCTCAAAAGTGTCTTTCACTTTGGCGATAATCTCAGCCATCGCTGTTCCTGGCTCAGTTTCAAATTCTTCAGTCGTCCAATTTTGTGGTTTCTTACGTTCAACTCGCCATTGCTCGTCGAGAATGCTCATTTTCGGACCCGAATAGAATTTTCGCTGGAATACCATCGTACCTGGTTTTTCTCCAGCTCGAATTGCACGATCCTTCGCGTGGATCATAAAATCAGACAGGTAACTCTCATCAGTAATAAGAGCTCCTTCGATATCAAAAACTCTTTCTAAAAAAATGGCCTCAATTTGTTCGGTTAGCGTCTGTTTGTTTTGTGGGGCGAGCTCAATGCGTGGTTTTCTTCGAGTCTTGTTGCTCTCAATATTTTTGCCCTCAATATTTGATGAACTTTCGGTGCTTATCATTTTCTTAGCATCGTGCCGTCGAAGTTTTTTCGATACTGCCTTCGCTTCTTCTCGTGTGCCCCAGTGGCCGCCGCCATTTTTTGCGCCGGCATGCTCTGTCTTTGCTTTGGGATTCGCCATCTCACGCTCTCTTCAACGCAAGCAGCTTGGCACCACGCTTGCGAATCTCTTTGAGTTTGTCCTTAGCTGGGGATTCATATCCCTCTGGAAAAAGAATCGTGCTGGGATTAACACCCAATGCAGCGCCAAGGATTTCAGCGTAGTGCATATGTGTAAATGAGTTATTTCAGCATCTTATGATAGTATATGACACATCGTGCGGTCATGGAAGACAGATTTTGATTCTGTCATTCGCAGGTTCGACTAAAATAGCAGAAAGCTATTTTTGAGTGAGGCACCAGCCGAATCGCGAGAGTGACGAGTGCTGGAGCCCGCAGCAGTCCTGCCACCTCATCCAATTTTTTTTCATTATTTTTTTTATTTCGTACACTTTTTGATTTTACTTCAATCGTCTTGGCAGGACGCGCATTCGAAGCGCCCAGACTAGCGAAGCGGCGATTTCACGACGAAACTGATGAAATATCCGGACTAGCCCAGACTCAATTGAGGAGGCTGGGGCCGGCGAGGTGTCGAAAATGTGAATATTAGGCTCAAATAGTCTGCTTAATAGTCTGCTTAATAGTCTGCTTAAGAGGTGCTTGCTGCTTTTGAGTAATTTCGGCATTTTTTCAAGCCCATACCTTTAAAGTTCGCACTAAAATGAGCCGATTTAGATAGGTGAGTAAAATCTGGTTTATCCATTCGAGCATTGATAGTAAAGTAAGCGGACCTTTCGTTTCGCAAGAGGTTCGCCAAAAGTTGGCCTCTGGAGAAATCACCGAGGGCTGCAACATTTGGTGTAAGAGCCAGCGTGAATGGCTTTCACTAGGCGTTTGGGCGACAAACGGCGAAGAGATTTTAAAAAATAAAAATGAAAAATCAGAAAATACAATATGGTATCTCGATCTTGGCGGAGAACCTGTTGGCCCCCTCACCCATAAGGAAATGATACATAGCTTGAGGGGCAATAAAAACCTCACCTTGGTGCGCCTTTGGACTGTTGGCATAAAAAACTGGAAAAGCGTTTATGAGTTTAGTGAAATCATGGATGAAATGGGCATGAGCAGACGTGAAAATACGCGTGCCCCACTTATGGCCACGATGCAAATAATTCGTCACGGAGAAAGTGAAAGCTCGAATCTTTTTAAGGTAGCAAGCATTAGCGTTGCCGGCGTTGGTATCAACGATGGCCAATCGCTCTCTCAAGCCGAGGAAATCCAAGTCATCATAAAGTGCAATGCGTTTTCATCGCCAATTCGAGCCCAAGCCAATGTTATCTATGTTAGTGCAAATGGGCATGCCGGGATTAAATTTAAACAAATTCAGCCAGAAATGCAGCTGCTAATCTTAGACTATATTAAAAAGTTTTCGCCAGAAGAAATCAGCGAAAAGATTTCCGCCTAATTCTTCTTTTGCTCATCTTTTAGGACCGCAAAATTAATTTGCGAAGCCCCGGATTCGGTGACTGTATACATCACTTTTTTCAAAGTCAGAAAATCAATTGATTTGTCTGCCTGAACCGTTACCCGAGTATCGTCTTCCTTTTCCTTTTTTGCACTTTTCTCTTTAGCAATATCTATGGCCTGCTTAATTGCACCAAAGCCAACAACTCGCCGACGATTATCCAACTCTTTAAATGCATCCTGCAATTTTTGTTGTAATGGTAGTATCATCCAATCTTCTTGCTCTTTTATCTTTTGAAAAACCGCAACAGTCTCTTTATTTACCTGAATACTTGTTTTTGAAATTGTAACCACCGTTGCTGCCTTAATTTCTTTAACCGCACTTGCCTTAGGCAAGGTGACTTTGTCGCTAATTTCCAAAACCTCACCGGTGGTTTGGTAATTTTGCAAAAGAAAGACTGCCAAAACCGTAAACATATCCACTAGAGCAGTCATCGATAACATGGCTGCTACTGTTCTCGCACCTTTTGAGATGGGACGATTTCGACGATTGCGTATGCCAGGGACGTAGATGGCCATTAAACACTTCCTCCTGTCGAAACTGAAATAGAAGGGAAGCCACTTTGAATCAACATATCCATACTAAGAATTAAGAACTCGTAATTCACTTCGTCATCAACCGTTATTATAGCGTCAGTTTTGTCGCTGTAGTCATTCTTAATTTTTTTTAATTCAGCCAATAGTTTTTTTGAATCATATGCACCACTTAGCATAGGGATGTTTCTGATATCCTTACCAATGATTATACGAAAGCCCGTGCTCTTAACATCAATTCGCAGTGGTATGTCAGCCTTTGGAGGTGGCGGTGGCGTATCAGCAGTTGTTTGTTTTCCGTATATCGAGCTGCCGATCTGAATCATTGAAACCTGCGACCACACGGCAGTAATCAAAAGAAAAGTGATCAAAACACTCATCAAATCGATGAAGGGCACAAGATTTAGTTCAGCATTCGCTGATCTGTCTTTATTGTTCGATTCGGAGTGTGACATCTAATCTTTCATCTTGTCGCGATTTGCCACAACAAGATTAAGCAAGCTCATACTACTCTCAACCATATCATTGATGATTCGACCAACTCGCACTTGAAAGTACCCGTAACCTAAAATTGCGATGACGGCCACGATCAAGCCAAATGCGGTACAGTGTAGGGCTTCTGCAATACCTTCTGAAAGTTTTTGCGCCTTCTCCGCCGCGCCAGCTGCTGCGACCCCTCTAAAAGAAGCGATCATTCCTGTAATGGTACCAATTAATCCGAAAAGCGTGGCGACGTTTCCAAACACTGCTAAAAATGCAGTCCATCCCTCGATACGAGGAGTTTCTCTTAAGACCATCGCATCCATTGCAACTTGCACCTCCTCATCGGGGCGGTGATTCAATACCTGCACGAGGCCGGCTTTTAAGGTGGCGGTAAGGGGGGTTGGTCGGCTATCGCTATAGGTAATTGCCTGGCGAATATCTCCTCTAAGAATCATCGCAAAGAGATGTTCGCTAAAATCCGCCTTATCAATTGTTAAAGCACGAAGTGTAAAAAATCTTTCAAGCACTAAAAAAACGGTCAGCAAGCCGATCCCAGCGATGAGGAACATCATCGGGCCGCCTGCATTAAATGCATCGATTACAAAATTACCAGTTTGATGCGTGTTAACGCTCTCGACGGCTGTTGTTGGTTCCACTGATGCCTCCTTAAAATGTCTTCTCGTCACGATGTCGAATTCAGATAGCTTTCAATTTACATTTTTTATTAGATGATCTCAAACACTTAATCTACAACTTCACGAAGGTCCGGCGGATGTTCAAATCAAAATTGACTAGTTGGAAAAGAAGAATGGAAAGCTAACCGTAACTTCATTGTTGGTTGGCGGCGTTGGAAACGTCCACGTCTTCAAATGAGTCACTACACAACTTCCGACTTCTGGAGCACTCAACTCAGATGACTTTACATGCGCCCGCATAACTCTTCCGCCATCACCAATGTCCCACTCTATCACTAACTTTCCAAAAAGGTCTGGCCGACGATTCAATTGCTTTTCATAGCATGCCTTGATTGCCTTCAGGTTGGCTTGAATCACTCTGCGGATGGCCTCACGGTCAATCGTACTAGAAAAAGATTCTTCCGTCCCGCCGGGCTGAATTTTTACGCCCTTTCTTTCTCCGCCAATTCCAGCACTGCCATAACCAGCATTTCCAGTTGCTCTACCGTTACCACCCTTTACGTCTGGACGACCGACGGCCGCCGTGCCATTCCCGCCACGACCGGTATCATGAATCGTTCCGAGTCCTTCGTCTGAACGATTTTCATGAAGGCCAGATTTTCCCGTCGCGCTATTAGCAAGACCCGCAATTTCGCCCGCTCCTGCTGTCTCTTTGGAGATTGCATTATTCTTTCCACCGCCGCCGAAGACGCTAAATACACCATACTTAGTTAAGTCCTTTTTTGGTTTTGACTGAAACTGTGCTGCCGCAGCATCCGTGGTTTTAATTGATCCACCGCGCTTAACACCGACAACTTTTGCCGGGAGCTTCACATTATTAGGCGCAACCTCCGCCGTCTTGCCCGGATCCTTTTTCCTCGATTCGTCCGAAATTTTTTCTTTTTTCAGCTGCTTAACAGGAACCGCCTCGACTTTTTTGGGCGTAGGGGTCGATTTTGCAGGTGGTGGAGTCGCGGTTGGAGCAGGCGTTGCCTCAACAATTTTTTCTCTTGGCGGCGGTTTGACAATAACCAAGGCTTGTCTTGGTGGATCATCTTGTAGAGCCTCTGCCTCCAATGGCCTTGGCGGAGTATAAAGATAATTGTAAATAGCTAAAATTGCGACAAGTACCACCGCAAAAATTACACCGACAGATTCCGAAGCCGTTAGATCAAGTAGTGGTGCAATTAAAGGCTTAGGTGCCTCTGAAACATAGCGCAAAATAATCGACAATTCGCCAAATTCAACTTTCATCATCTCGCCCTGCTCAAGCGCAAGATGATAAATATTTCCGGCTCGAACCATACGATTTTGCTTCAACAGTTCTGAAAAACTTAATACTTGTCCCTGGCGAGTCATCTCCCCGGTCATTTCGGGAGTCAGCATGATGACTAATCGAGAATCAATTTTAAGCAGGGGTGTTTTTCTTTGCTTTGAAATTGTGAGTGGAATTTGAATGTCTGCCTCAGGATGAGAACCAAGCGTCACTGTTCCTGGCTTGGAGAAGTGATAGGTATTGATCACTCGCTCTTTCCATGCGACTAAGACCTCAACAACTGTTCCACGACTTGGCTTTACAAATTCATCAATATTTTTATATTTACTGCCGGGCGCAAACGATTTAATCTTTTTGTGATTTTTTTTGTTATGTCTTTGTCCATAGGTTTCGAGCCCGCCACCACCGCCCCCGGAACCAATTGACGAGCGTTCGTTACGGCTGGCACTTTGAACTTTTTGAGTTAAAACAACAGGCTTCATCTGCAGGGGCGCAGGCTGCGCCATCGGAGCCAGTGGAATCGGAGTTGGAATCAGCTTTGACTCCACAATTGACTCCACAATTGACTCTGGCGCTATTACTTCTGGCGCTTTTACTTCTGGCGCTTTTGCTTCAGCAAGATTTAAATTTTTAATTTCGGTGAAGGTAGTTGGAAGGTCAATATCTTGAGGCTTGATTATTACTGGCGTTACGACTTGCGCCAGTGGCGGCACCGCCTGAATTTTGTCTGCTGGTTGCGGAGCTGTCGGCATAACCGAATCTGTCAGCGGCGGTGTTCTGGGCTTGGGAACGCCAACGTAAAACTCAACTTTAAATTCGCCTATACTTATTGTATCAGCGTCCTCTAATTTAGCATCCAGAATAGACTTTCCGTTTAATAAAGTGCCACCTTCGGAACCAAGATCGCAAACAAAATATCCCGTGTCTCTTCGTTCAATTGCCGCGTGAATAACTGAAACACTTTTGTGATTGAGTGGCAATTGAACTTCCGACGACTGCCCAATTACAATTTGCTGTACACTAAATTGTTTTATAGCTTGAAGTTCTGCTCCAAAATATACCCGAAGAACAACCGGCTTCATTTCATCGGTCATTGGCCACCTCCTGAGCGGCCCTGAATATCTTCGCCGCTTTTGCGAAGCTCAGGCAGAAAATCTTCACGGAGTCTAATGAGGCGCTTGTAGTTAAAATCCTTATTTTGCAGCAAATAAAAAAGTTCTGGCTTCTGCCGACTTCCCTCAATTAACTGATCCTCAAAATCAATAGTTGTTTTCTTTGTCTTTTGCGGCGCTTTGGTTTTTGCATCAGTGGATGCCGCAGACGGTGGCGAGTCTAATTTATCAGTTGTAGATGGAGTCCCTTGAGCAAAAACTCTGGCTGAAAATAAACTTACACAAAGAAATCCAAGACAAACTGATAGGCCCACCAGTCGAATCACTAAAAATAAATTGTAAAATTTCACTTTTTTCATTTTCACTCTTTATTCACTTTAGCGCACTTTTCGCTCTAATTTCTAATTTATTTGCTAGGTCAAGAATATCTTGTCGTTCCGTTTCAATGAATTTAACTTTGTAAATTAAATTTAAACCTTCTTTTGGCTTGTTCAAATAGTCTATCAAGAGGCCAGCATAATTTAATAGTATCTCAGACTCTCTCGAATTCTGGGCTAGAATCTCATCATATATTTTTTGCGCCTGTTCAAAAGACTTGGTTTTTGTGAGCGCCACAGCATAGTTATTGGCAATTCTTACATTTGTTTTATCACTTCTATATGATTGCTCGAGCGGCGACAGTGCTTTGGCATAGTCTCGATTCTGAATATAAATGGAACCTATTAGTCCAAGTGTTTCTGGACTATGGTCGTCTATTTTATAAGATTTTTTCAAATGAGTCAGGGCTCGGCCGGGCTCTCCATCAGCCAAATCTAAAATTGCCAAATTTGTCAAAATTTGTGGGGAATTGGGGTTCTTATCATTTGCACGCTCGAGTACTATCCGCGCGGCGCCAAATTTATTTTTCTTAAAATAGGTAAAGGCGAGTGCATTCAACGCCATCAAGTCATTTGCATTTGAGGCCAATATTCTTATGGCCTCTTCTTTTATCTGGTCGAGGCGATTTGCCTTTGCCATTACGCCAAAATTCACCGCAGAGTTTTTAGAAGCCTCAGCTTTAACGGTTTGCTTCGAAGTATCCGCCCTAGTGTCCGCTGCAGAAGCCGCTGCTGCCGAAGGCGGCATCTCATCAGCCTTAAGGTCATCTATGGCCATATTCGAGTCGGCTTTGGTTTGCGGCGCCCCTCCTTGAATTGGCTTTTGTAGGCTCGCACAGCTCATAAATAACAGCGTTAACCCCAGACTGAATGCAAGTTTAATCATATGATTGGTTTGCGCTCCAAACATTAAAAGCTCCACGCCGATTGCTTCATATCTAAAATAAATTCAGAATTCTTTTGATAATTAGTCGGATCCAAATTTGAAAGCGCTTCGTTTGCCATTGCCGTCCACTCGGTATAAATCTCAAGTGTTTGAGATTTATCATAGGCGAGCTTGTAGGCCTCCAGTGCTTGCTTGCGATACTCCGATACCTTCTGTCCTATCAAAGCCTTGAAATTCGCTAAATCTTCAGCAGAGAAATCCTTGCCTGGTGGAATCTTAGAGAAATTGTAGGCAATGATCTCAAACATTTGTCCAGTCGAAGACAATGCCGCCACAATCATCGGGCCGTAGTCAAAACGTATAACGTCTCCCATTTCTTGCTTAACATAGTGACTTTGAAACGCGAGAATCTCTTTTGCCACTCGCTCTTGTTGCTTAGGACTCGCACTAAATTTCATTGCTCGAAGCTGCGTCAATGTTTCTTTTGCAAGCCTAAATTTTGCTTCGGCGGCAAATGAAATCCCCTCATTACCTTCTTTACGAAAACGCTTCTGAATATCGACCGTTTTTTTAAGCCAGAGTTGCGTTTTTTCTGGACGTCCAAGCTTTTGATTAATCGTAGCAATTGAATAGGCCGCCTTCACTAAATGCTCTTTATTCGCACCAAGATTCATATATTGTTCAAAAAGCCCCAGTGCGAGGCTCAATTTATTTTGTCGTTTTAGTAGCTCCGCCTCAAAATACAAAGTTTCATTGCGGTCTCGGTTGCGCGTGTATTTGTAATAACTCTCATAGTTTTCTTGAGCCGCCGAATATTCATTTAATGCATCAAATAAGACGGCGGCATTGTTAAATCCATTTACCGCTTTTGGATCTTTTAAGTTAGTCGAAGCGTAAGAGGAAAAGAGCTTTGCTGCAGCTTCTAGCTGTACCGTTTGCGTGTACAATCTTGCCAAAGCATTTCTAGAGTCATTCTGGATGACCTTAATCTTTGGATTATCATTTTGCTTTGTGGCAACCAAAGTATGCATTCTGATAGCTCCAGCGAGATCTCCAGTCTTTTCGAAATTATCAGCCGCCTTAAATTGTGCAGCGGCAATTAACTCTGGAGACTTTGCCGTTCCGGCAAACTTTTCGTACTCTTTTGCCGCTTTAATATAGTCCTTTGACTCTGCAAATTTATCTGCACGCGCATAACTTGAGGCCTCAACAATTTCACGGAGCTTTGGGCCAATTTTACTATTTGCTACACTAGGATGAGTTAGCAACTCAGCAGCCTTTTCGCCTAGACCAAAGTCATCTTTGCGAAGCTTAAAGGTATCAAGAATCAGATTTCCGGCAATCTCAGCATTATCCGTGTTAGGTCTTTCAATTAAAATTTTCTCAAAAATTGGTGTCGATTTTTCAAAATGATTGTAGGAGTAATAGAAAAATCCTAGGCGTCTTTCGAGATTTGCAACTTTCTCTCCTTTTGGATAGGCCTTCAGATAGATCAATGCACCCTTTTCAAACCGATCGACAGCAAGATCAAATGGAATTGGCTGAAGACTCTTGCCACGCTTCTTATCGATCTCCTCTGAAGAGGGCAGTGAACGCTCAAGTGCCAACAAATTATTGATGACTGCTTTTTCATAGTAGGTTGTTTTCGGGGTACTCTTCTCAATTACATAACCGTAAAGTTTCGAAGCGTTCTCATACTGGTTCATATCAAACAACAGTTCAGCCTGAAAGAATGCCATCTCAAGTGCATGAGGCGAGTCAAAGAAATACTTTGAATACAGCACATACGCGTAAGCTGCCTGGGCCTGTATTTGTGGCGACCTAGAGTTTTGCGCTGTTTGATGAAGTTGTAATGCGTGATTTCTTAATGTGGTTTCCTGAAGCCTGAGTGTCTCAACTGTCAGCTTTTGATTTTTTACATTGTCTTTTTTCCATGGGCTAGATGGACCAAAATTTTCGAGCCAATTGATCAGCTCCTCGCGAAATGCCTTGTGATCAGAGGTCGCATATGAAACGAGAATTTGATATTGATAGTCTGCAGCCTTTTCCCCATTGGGATTTCTTTGGATCATCTGTTTATATAAAAAGTTCGATGCCGTTCGATTGCCATTGTCTGAGTAAGTATGGGCCAGATGCTCAACCATCTTAAACGCTTTGGTTTCATCTTGAACGACTTCATAAAATTTTTGGGCAGCCGTCTTAAACTCACCACTTTCAGCGAAAAAAGGTACATAATCGCGAACCGCCTCTGCCGCTAGTCGCACCTTATTCACGCTATTGCCGCCAGGCTGCTTTCCCTTTACGGCTTCCTGTGGGCCACCGCTCAACTTTACCACTCGCTCAAGAGCCGTAAGCGCGGCTTCGGTTCGATTCAAACGATAGAAACACCAAGCGGCCTTGTAATAAGCAAATGTTAGTAACCGGCTTCGCCTCTTAAAAATTACCTTTTGATAATTCTCCAGAGCCGACTGCCAACCTTCATTCTCAAAGTAGAATTCGCCTAGAGCAAAATTACTTTCGACGACATATTCACTTTCTGGAAAATTTTTAACAAGTCGCTTATAATATCCTTCACCTACTTGCGAGCGCCCCACCTCAAAATTGTGATAACCTAGAAAGAAAAGGGCCTGATCTATTTTATGATCTTGTGGAAAATCTTTGATAAACCATTCGTAAAGCTCAATCGCCTTGAGATTATAATCATGTGCTAATTTCAAATCCAGATGTGGCTTTACTTTAGTTTTTTGATCAGCAAACAACTTCAATTCACGATCGTACTCAGCTTGTTTGCGAAATTCTATGAGTTTAGATTTTTCTTTGTAACGCTCAGCCAGACGCAGCCAAATTTCACCCCGGTTTTTGCTTTGGCGATATTGTTGCGACAATTTATAGAGGTCGCTGATTTCTTTGTCGAGCAACTTCTCATACTCCACCTCTTTTGTATTGCCTTCGTAAAACTCTGAATTTCTTGGCGGCTTTACAATTTGCATATTCCGCGGAATCACTTTTGGACTCAAAAGTTTCTCAGACTGTGGCAGAGCGATCGAATTCCGCGTAATCCCAAGCGAATCTTTTGCTGATGCTCCTCCCGCTTGCCTACTTTGTGGCTGAGCGACCTTTCTAGGCGCCATTCGAGTCGCCTTAGAATTGGAAGCATCCTGAGCGGCGGCTGAATGCGAGAGCACCAGAAACGCAAAACCAAATGAAATACCGAACAATATGCTCGACATAAAGCATTGCCGCTGAAAGACTCTGACTGTCGCTCTATTCAGTTCAAATGCGAAAAATTTATTCACAAGCTTGCGCACCTAAATAATGATAGTTACCAATTTCATCGAGCCAATATTCACCTTTGAAGGGCCAGTACTCATATCCGTTTTGAATGAAGTAATTTCGTGAGCTCTCTTCATCCACACGACTTCGCGCAATACCCTTACCTTGGATCTCTTTTTTGACGGCTTCTTTTCGACCACTAGTAGATTCAAATCTTAGGAACCCAACTTGTTCAAATAGATCTCGCAAATCAACTTGCATAAGAATCATATGTCGACGAACAAGTTTGCCAATAAAAGCTCGAGTTGCTTCGATTCGTTTATCAACAATTTTTCGAGAATAGCGGCCAATCGGCGAGGATTGCCACTTTACAGTCATTCCAACAACCTTCTTGTGTTCACTGTAAAGTTTGCGCAGATAGTTTTGAGATTTACGAACGTCACCCTCTTTTAATATTTGTCTTCCAACGAGAAATGGAAGCCGCAGCCCCGTTCGACTGCCTTTTTGCCTAGCTTTTATCGCGTCGAAATTTTCTGCAATGCGATTGACCTCTTTATAATAAAGCATTGGGTCCCGATCAGTCTCTAGTGATGAACGAATCCCGAGCTGAACTGGTTTGTATACTTTTTCAAAGAGATCCAGCGTTTTTTCCATTTCGTCGTATCGACAAATATAGAGATAAACGATAGCACGCAGCAAGAGTGATTCGGGCTGATAGAAGTCTTCATAGTAAGGCGAATGTAGCGAATGAAAGTTGCTAAGCGCATTTCTAAATTTGGCCATCCTCAAGAGGGTCCAGCTCAACTCAAAAAGAGACTCATGCCATTGCTCTGTATCCCGTGGAATTTCTCTAAAAGCCTCTGCCGCTCCAGCCCAATCTTTCTTCTGATAGAGTACTCTCGCTCTTGCAAGGATTCCGTTGACACGATTTTTATCGGTGATTTGTTTAGCGTTCCCCATTTGTGTGAGGTCATCAAATGCGCTCATTGCAGCATCTAAGTCTCCTGCTTCCGTTAGGGATTGTCCAAGATTGTACCTGGCCTTCGTAAACAAAGTGCTGTTCGGTCGAACTTTTGCAAAAAGTACTGCGGCCTCTTTAAACTTCTTCTCCTGAAGGCGAAGCTCACCAGTCCGAAAGAATAAAATATCTCGCTCAGACTCCGGAAAGTCGTTTTCATTTACCTGACTGACCGCGAACTTCAATAATAGATCTGACTCCAGAGCATCTCCAGCTAGAGACAGTTTACTCAAACTTTGACGCAAATAACGACTCTTGGTATTTTTTCCTTCAATGCGAACAACATCATAAAACACAAAGGCCGAAGTCTGATAGAGCTTCATTTCAAATAGTACTCGCCCGAGAATGTACTCTATTTGAGCACGCTCACTTTGATATTGAGTACTTTTCGCCATATTAAATAGTAGAATCGAAGCCTCATTATAAAAGCTGCCAGCAATTAACTTTTGAGCCTTTGCAATTAGTTGCCTCTTGTCGCCACTCACGGGACTGGCCACACGCGTGGTCTTAGCCTGAACTTTTCGAGAGTTCTGCGCCACATATGTTGCCAGTTGACGGCGGTCGCCGGCCTTAGACTTTTCAATTAACCCATGCAGAGCATTTTTAGGGGCAGCCTCTTCTATCAAGATATCGAGTTCATTTTCAATTTCTTTTAAATTTTCTGCCGATGTGCTGAGCGCCTCTTTTGAGTCAACTCTCGGTATCTTAGCGACATCCTCGTCCTTCTGGTTATCAATCCAAAAAGGAACCTTAAAATGCTTTTCATTGGGATGAAAGTCAGTATCGCCAACAGTAAATCGATCTGATTTTTCTGACTTACCCAAGTCTGCGTATGAAAGAACTGAAGCGAAGATGAAACTTGAAATAATTAGACCAAAAATGGCACTATTTTGCTTTTGCATCTTCATCTGTAAGTTGCCTCCGGAAAGAAGAAACTTGCGCCAAGTAATACAAATAAATTATTAAATGTCGCGGTCGAGCTCGCCGTATGAGCCGCATCCAAATAAGTTGTTGCTTGATAAAAGTTCCAACTAAAATCCCAGCGCAAAGCAAAACCCTTACTCATCGCAAAAATTTGACCAGTCCCCAAATGAAGAGTTGGCGAACTTCCATTATTGGTGGCTGTAGATCCCGCACCGACCGAAAAATACATATCAAATGGAGTCAGTCTTTTATTGTTCAGAGCCATTTTGCCGTAAATTGGAGTGTATTTAAAGTCAACGCCGTAAAAACTTTTTGGACTAACCAAGCTTGCCGTAGTTACCCCACGGTCAGAAAGAGTATCTGTTACCTTGCGCGTACTTGCGTTGATGGCCATAGCACTAAACTCAATGCCATAGCGCTCTTGAAAATAATATCCAATACGCAGATTTATTGTGGCATCAACAAAAAAAGCATCATTCAACGTGGTGCCAATAGCCCCGAACAATTCAAAGCGACTTGTTTTTGGCAAAAATCTCTTTTGAATGACTGCAATATCTTTAAACGGAGCCAATTTGCCTAGATCTGAAAGCTCCTTCACTTTTGAAGCCTTAATGTCGATCTCAGGTAGCGATTTTTTCTCTTGAACTGTGGGTTCTTTGCTGGCTTCTTCTTCTTGCTTATTAAAAAAACTTTCAGTGTCGTCCGTCGCCTCTTGAGCATAAGATGCCGTCGCAACCATCGTTAGCAACAATAGCAAAGTTAATATTAAGCCAATATTCCTCATCAAAAGAATCCTTTAAAACAAATAAACATACGACACAGAAAGCAACGAACCAATAAATAGCCGCTTGGTAAAGTTGGATGCGCTCACCGTTCCGCCAGTTGCAGGAATGGTCGAGCCCACAACATCGGGGCCCTGATAAAAATTAAATCGTAAATCAAATCTTAATGCCGAACTTGGCGTAAAATAAAATTTCTGACCAAGCCCTACATCCAAAGTCGGATTGAGCTCATCGCCAATTTTAAATCCGCCCCCACCGACAAAACCGAAAAGAGAGAGATTCATTACAAAGTCTTTGGTCAAGCTGAGCTTTCCGTAGAAAGCAGTGTATTGATAGTTGATCAATACCTGATAGCTGGGCGCTGGTGCATTTTGTAAATTGAATTTACTTGAAGTGTTTGGAATATTATTCAATTGATCTACATATGAGGTGCTGCCCGCCATATAATAGTTGTAGAAAAAATTTATGCCATTTTCTTCAGTTAAATTATAGGTTGCATTTATATTGATACCGTAAGACTTAAAGAATGGCTCAATGAGGTCATAACTTGCGCCCCCACCAATTTCAAATTTTCCGGCCAAAGGCACCAATCTATTGCGGACGGCTTGCGGCTGATCGAAAAGTGGCAGAACAGATTCGGTCGCCAATTCCTCATCTGGAAATTTAACATGCTCAGCACTGGCTTTAAGTGACATGAAAATGCTAAATAAAAGTAAAGCGCCAGCTAATAAAATATACTGCTTTGATTTTTGCCTGGCTGTAAAAAACATAGTTGTATCCACAAGTAAGACATCATTTAAAACATAGCTCTTCATTTATGTTGCAGTAAAGTCTCGCATGTCGCAACCATTTATCGATTTACGACTCAACCTTTATCTAGCAAGAGCCTCGACATTTTAATTTTTTTATATTTCTTATGAAGCCTACTGCAAAATCTTTTCTGGATTTGCCTCGGGGCCGTGGACCTAACGCTAGTCCGGATATTTCATCAGATTTCTGTTGCAATCGCCGCTTCGCTAGTCTGGGCGCTTCGCTCCTGGCATTTTCGAAACATTTTCGTTGCAACAAC
>JAYVXS010000143.1:0-5377 GCA_043784965.1 Bdellovibrionales bacterium | reverse complement strand
CCTGCTTTGAGGTTGTCTCACTCAAAGGTCTCTCAAGCGCCAGGCCAGTCTGCGAATCAGCGATTTCACGACGAAACTGATGAAATATCCGGGCTAGTAACGTAGTGCATTTTAGGGGCAGTTTCGGGGCAGCAGCTTCCGATTTCAGTTTTCCGGTTTCGGTCTCGGTTATGGGTGGGTCAGTATGTATAAATTGGCTGCTAGCTGATCAGCTGAAGGCTCAACGGACCCTGAACTTAGGCTTTTCTGAACTTAGGCTTTTCCACATTTAACCAAAAAAAAGAACCCAGCCATAAATAAGCAATAACAAAAAAATCTAGCTGTTGGTCCTGTTGAGTAACAAAATGAGACAACCGAAGTCTTCATTGAGAGAAATCTATAAAAATTGATTTCAACTTATGAAAGTAGAATGCTTTCATCCTTTCCGCTCTACAGGAGGTAGGTATGGAAAAAATCAGCAGCATTTTGTCTGGTTCACCCCGGGTGACATCCGTCGATATGAAAGAGTCCAGTCCGGTTCGTTCAGGTACCCCTGGGTTTGGCAGGGCAGAGGCCCATGTCAGTCGCGAACGCCCGTCTACTGACTCTTTAAAACAAGCCACCGATGCACATGCAGAGGTGCACGATTGGCGTTCTAAGGACGTCAAGCATGCGGCCATTGCAAAGGAAATGAGTAATAGATTTTTTGCAAAAAATAAAGTCGAGATAGAAGAGATACCTCAGCCAAGCGAGGGTCGCCTTGCTGCATTCACCGCCGCAGCCGAATACAAAGTATCAAGTGCTCAAGAAATGCTCGATGAAAACGAAGCTATGCATAGTGATATTCAAGCGGGCATTACGAATCCTGAAGCAAGGTCGCAGCCGGCGGGACTTCACCCTAAAGGAAGCTTCATCAATTACGTAGCCTAAGACGAGCTTTCATTAATAGAGTTCGTCAAAGTTCAAGTATTATAATTTTGCGCGTTTTTTCGTGTAGAAGTGCTTTTCGCCGATAAGCGCCTTCAGTCGATGGCCTTAAACTATTTTGTCCATCAAAAATCCGCTCTCCTCCAGCGAGCTAATTTGAAATACGCCGTCAAGTCGTCGCTCTCCTGAGGCGCTTCGCTTTACGACAATAATCATCGATAGACTTAAGAGAATTAAAGTTCGCACAGCTTGCAGATTCCATTGGCTGGCGCCCAACTGAATCAGCATTTCAAGTCGTAATAATGATTGTCGGGCGGTATCTGCGTGCATTGTCCCCATGCACCCCGAGTGTCCAGTGGCAAAGGCCATTAATAAATCCTTCGCTTCTGAGCCTCGAATTTCACCCAAGATAAGGCGGTCCGGTCGCATTCGAAGGGCTTGTCTGAGCAGCTCAGATTGATCAAAATCCCGTAGAGTTCTTTGCGGATCATGTCTTGTCATGAGCTTGGTACTAATCTCATTTGGAACTTTTAGTTCGCTCGTATCTTCAATCATGACGGCACGTTCGTTCGAAGCCAATTCACCAAGACAGGCGTTTAGAACTGATGTCTTGCCAGAGCCAGTCGAGCCGACCACTAAGAAATTGCGGCGCTCGCGAATAATTTTGCGAATGACCTCAACAGAGTCCTTCGTTGCCCATCGATTTTTTTCAAGAGAATCAAGAGTCCACGGACATTTTGGATGTCTGCGAATACAGACTGAGATATCTTTTTGAGTGGCCGGTGGGATTGCAATATGAACTCTAAAATCTTCGAAATAACCGTCAACAAAAGGAGTGTCGAGATTGACTTGGGTTTTTGTTAATTTTTCGAGACGCTGAATAAAATTTCGAAAGGTTAGCGGACTTAAAAAGCAATCCTGAAGCTTGTCAATTCGGCCTGCTTTTTCAAAAAAGATATGTCGTGGGCCATTGATTATAATTTCACTAACTGATTCATCTTCAATTAGGCCGCATAGCGGGCCAAAGCCAAAATATTCATCGAGAATTCGGCTTACAGAATTACTTTGAACTTTACTGAGAAAGTTTTCAATGAGTTTACGGACCGCTTGGTCTTGCTGATCTAACTTAGAATTCATAATCTGCATTGGGTCAATGCAATCGAGATTTTGCAAATCCTCATTTATTCTTTCGACCAAAGAAAAGAGTTCTGAGTTCATGATTCCTCCTCCTCATCATCTAGAGCTTCGGGCTGAATTACTTCGGGTGTCACAAAAATAACCAACTCGGTTTCATTATTTTTATATTCTTTGCTTGAGAACAAATATCCCAAAACCGGAATTTGGCTTAGCCAAGGTAGTCCTTCTGAGTTTTTGAACCATTCACTTTTCAAGAGTCCGCTTAAAGCAATTGTTCTAGATTTCTTTAAATCAAAATGACTTTCAATCCGATTGGTTAGCATGCCTGGCACCCCTTCGATTGAATGAGTTGGATCCAGCATTGATACTTCGGTAGTCAGAGCAATACTCATTCGACCAGTAGAGTCAGCAAGAGGGCTTACTTTAAGCAGTACGCCATATTTTTTCCAAACCGTTTCGCGGTATTTTAAGTTCAATATTTTAATTGGGATTTCACCGCCGGCAAGAAACTCGGCATTTTTTCCCGAGCGGCAAAGTAGAGTAGGCGCGGCCAACAGATGACCATTACCTTGAGACTCGAGCGCATTAATTTGCGCAATCACACTCTCGCCACCGGCCGGAATTTGAAAGTTTGGTAAGAGACTCGCATTCGTACCGCCGGGCATTGCAATTCCCAGTGTGCGACTCAGGCTTTTGCGAATCTCGGCGACCAAAATATTGACGCGAACCAGGGGCTCTAATTGTAGGATACTTGAGTTCTGTTCTACCACGAAGCCGTAAACTCCAAGGACATTATCGTATTTTTTATGAAGAGGGTAAAGTGCCTTGGTAAGTGAGACATGCGCAAAAGGCAGCATTTGCATCTCAGCAATTGGCAAGTCAGCTGATCTTAATATTTGACGAAAATGAGTTGTCATTTCACGTTTGGTTTTTTCATTCATGCTTGCGTGAAATTGAAAGCTCGCACCTTCACTTTGAACTTGTGCAAGTTTAAGCCAATCACTCTTGCGCAGTAACTCGCCTAAGACTTGAATTTGCCCCAAGTGAATCTTAATATTCAGTCCGCGCATTTTGCTTATAAGATTTTCAAGCTTGGTATAAAGCCGAAATGTTTCAGGCTTAACAACTTCGATGTGATATGAGTGACTTTTAGATTCAACCTCGACCTCGCCGATACTTCTTCCGCTCACCCTGATGTTTGTGCCCAGATCGTTGGCTTTAAGTACTTTGTTGTTTGAAAAATGAACGGCTCCATTGGCGGGTAAAATTTGCGTAAAACCTATCGCAAGGACAATGTTTTTTTGAATATTTGCCAGGGAATAGCTGCAGAATAAGCAGGGAAAAATATTCAACAGGACAGCGACAAAATTTTTGCACTTCAATTTGCAGCCCCGGGTTTTAGATTGCTCATGGTTCGGCGGTGCAAATAGATCGCCGCAAATAAGGAGGCCTCTAAATTATCTGAAGTCTTAGGCGTCCGAGACGCGAATTCCCTTCGAACTCTCCTTAGGAGTTGTGACGAAATAAGTTGTGACGAAATAAGCTAGACATTTAGCATCTCATCTTTCGGCCATCTTTAAGCGCTCCTCCTTGCGGTCTCCTCAACATATCGCAAAGGATATGTCTTCGTCGATCCTCAGTCCGGGCCGTTCAAAACTGCGCCAAATTCAAGCGCCCAATGTCGACTATCCAATGCCCTCATTAATAACAAGCTTCGAATGAAAACGAAACTCTTACCTGGTTGCCAAGGGATTCAAAAACTAAATGACTATCATGAAGCTTAAGAAGGGCCTGGCAAATACTCAAGCCAAGTCCATTGCCAGAAGAATGGTGAAATGCATTTTCATTTAAAGTAAAACTCTTTAGTAGATGGTGAATTTTTTCAGGTGATATATGTGGGCTTTTATTTAGAATGTCGATCTCAAAATACCTTTTCTTCTCTTTTGCAATCACTTTTGAGCTGACCAAAATTTCTGAAGAAATTTCGGCAAATTTCACCGCATTTTCAAGTAGGCGCGCCAGAACATTTCGCAGAATTTTTTCGTCTGCCAGAAAGTAACAATCCTCAACATTGAATTTGCAAGAAAGGCTATTTTTTTGCATGAGACTTTCGAGGCCCGTGGGCACCATATTTTCGATAAGTTTCGAGTTTAACTTTACTTTTTTAACTGGTGTCAGATGAGATTCGGCAGAAAGAAAATCAAGAACATCATTTACCAAGGTTTCAAGTCGGCCAGTTGAGCTTTGTATTCGCGAAAGATATTTGACCTGATCTAAATCTAACTTCGTCTCTTTAAGCAGATCTGAAAAGCTCATAATCGAGGTGAGAGGTGTTTTCAGTTCATGATTGACTAGCATCATAAAGTCCGACTTTGCTTTGTCGAGACTCTTTAACTCTTCATTGGCAAGCTCGAGCGCTTGGTTCTTTTCTTTTAGCTCGGCACCGACTTCGAAGCGTTCAACTGCTTTGTCGATTGCATTTTCAAGATCCACAGAATCCCAAGGTTTCGTAACATAGCGATAGATTTGACCAGAGTTGATCGCGGCAATCACAGAGTTGACATCAGTATATCCAGTTAACAAAATGCGAATTGCATCAGGTAGAATTTGGGTGGACTGAGAAAGAAACTCGACGCCAGTCATACTCGGCATTCTTTGATCGCTAATGATCACAGTAACTGGATGTTGAGCTAGAATTTTCAGTGCCTCCTCGCCAGAGGTCGCCTTATAAACTTGATATTTTTTTCGAAAAAGACGTTCGAGGGCTTCGACATTATCTAGTTCGTCATCTACGCAAAGAATTGAATGCTTCATTTGAAAAACAGTGTAGAATTATAGATGGGATGGCGACAACTTATATTTTTATTCATAGTCCGAGGTAGGTGCAGTGTTTTTAAATCTCGAATGCACAAAAAAGTTTGCGATGGCGATTAATGTGAGCGGTATTCCAGACGTAAACCTAGAAAATGTCGCCAAAGGTCTCGTTTGCGCCGTTTCGGGTCAAGTCTGCTTGCGCATTTGTCGATAACTGGGACGTTACCACATTGGTAAAAATGTTTGGTAAAAATGTTTCTAAGGGAGTAATTTGTATGAAATGGAAGTTCCTACCCATACTTCTGACAGCGAGTATGTTTCTAGATGCCATCGTTTCACCTGCGGCGAGAGCGCAGATGGCCGGATATGGTTATCCATCGGCGGCGTGTCCTTACCAAGTGACGGCCTCAGCGGCAGTAACTGGGATTCAAACAGACTTAGTAGCTATTCAAGCGCAAATTACGGCAGACAAAACAACTTTGAGAGAAGCGCAGAAAACCATTCGTAGTAAACAACATGA
>JAYVXS010000142.1:0-5380 GCA_043784965.1 Bdellovibrionales bacterium | reverse complement strand
TTGTCGCAATGAAAAGGTCTCGAAAACGCCAGGAGCGGAGCGCCCAGACTAGCGAAGCGGCGATTGCAACAGAAATCTGATGAAATATCCGGGCTAGACGTCACGTTTGGATAAAAGTTCAACGAATTTAATTTGGAAAATGACTTTCAATTTAAAAATTAAATGTTCCGAAAACTTCTGAATTCATTCAACTATTTTTATTGTTGGCCGAGATGGCGAAGCTTTACCAGATTTATAAAGCGCTGGACTACTATTTGCAAAGTCTTGTTTGTAACAAAAAATAGAGTTTTATATTTCGGAGATTTTAAAGTGAAAAATTCAAATGTCAGATTTATTGTTGTGTCCATGCTCTTGTTTTTTCTTTCGCTTGCTTCAGCAAAGGCTCAAAACCTATGTGCGGAGTTGTTTTATCAAGAAAGTAACACATATAAAATGCCAGCTCCAAAACTTAAGGTGTCGGTTTCAGATGCAGTAGTGCATGAAATCATAGAGATTACACGCTCAATGCCTTGGCCATTAAGAAGCGAACTTCTTAGTAATTTTTTTAAGCTACATTTAGAAAAGATAAGTACCGATCAAGCAATTACAATGGCCAAAGCTATTGGTCGCAACAATATCAATGATAGATTGCTATGGACCTATATTCAATTTTACGCTCAATCTTTAAGCGTCCATGACGCCATAAAAATAGTTGCAGCTACGTCGAGCTATGATTACCGAAATCCAATGCTGCAAAACTATATGCAATTGAATCTCTCAAATTTAAATGTTCATGAAGCAATGCAGATTGCGAAAGCTGCGGGAGACAATAGATATATTAACGAAATGTTATGGCAGTATTTTCATTTCCGAATTTTAAGCTTAACTGTAGAAGAAGCTATAAAGCTTGCCGCAGGCACTCGTGACAACCAGTACTATAACGACATGATAGGACGTGATGAGCTAACCAACCTTAGCCCTTCGGGCGCAAGATTCGATATTCCATGGGTACCTTAATTCTCAAATGAAATCCTTTAAAAATATCCACGTTGGCAAGCAGTGGATATCATCAGAGACGTAATCCATTTTTTCATCTAAGTGAATTTGAAATGCTTTTGCCTGGGGATATTTTCTTTTTAAGTATTTCAAAGATGGGCTGATCTCTTTTGAGCTTGTTTTGACTTCGACTAATAAAATAGGCTTGTTTTTTTCAGTTATGACAAAGTCCACTTCGCGGCCATCTGAATCTCGAAAATAGCGAATTTCAAGGGTGGACGCCTCACTGTCTTGTTTATAATGAACCCATTTTAAAAGATGACAGGCCACCAAATTTTCTAATTTTTGAGATTCTTCAGGGCACAGCGCCCAATCATAATGATAATGCTTTTGTTCCTTCTTGACGGCCTTTATCTTCGCCCCTCCAATTGGGCTCAATCTAAAAATACCATAAAGACGTTCAAAGATGTCTATCCACCTGCTTACTGTCTTATGACTTTTCTGTAAGTCTTCTCGTAAAGAATTGATCGACAAAGGACTCCCTACGAGGTCTGGTAAGCGAAGCATAAGCAGCTCAATGGCACCAAGGTCATCTACTCTTTCTAAACTTGTCAAATCTTCCCTAAAAAATCGCGTTCGATAATCACGAGCCCAGCGATCCCGATCGACAATTTTACCTGTAAAATAGGGCTCTGGAAATCCGCTGAGATTTAGCAAATCCATAAACTCGCTTCTATTCTTGAGTCCCAACTCAGCTACCGATAGCGGATGAAGTCGAAAATAGAAATAGCGCCCCTGCAAGGAGTCGCCTGAATAGCGATACAAGTCTAAGCGCGCACTTCCTGTTACTAAAAACTGATGAGTTTCATTTAAAGTATCAAATTTACCTTTAACCCAATTGCGCCACAATTTGTATTTATGAATCTCATCTAGAATAACCAATCCCCGGGAAGGTAATTTATTTTTCAAAATCATTTCACGATGTTCAGCTTCATCCCAATTTAAATATGTAAAATCTTGTCGAAGATTTTTAGACAATGTCGTTTTCCCAACTTGTCTTGGCCCACCAACGAAGACCATTTTTTTTTGTAAATCTTTTTTAATTTGAGCAGCAATATAGCGAGGCATACTCTTCAATTTAGCCATTCCCCATATTACGGTGATTTTCACCTATTGTCAAATTTTTTGGAGGTGATTTTCACCTATGGGTAAAATCTATAAAAAATATCGCAGGCAGAGAGATTCAGGCACCTAAATTGCAATTGTATAGAATATGCCCGCTAATTTAACTTAGGAGCCAATAATGGTAGGTCGTAATCGCAATCTTGAGCCTAGTGTTGATTTTTTCGTCAGAATTTGCCGCCGCTAGAAGATGAGATGATGGCGCTAAGAATGGAAAATGCGGCGCTGGTTAAAGCGAATGCTGCTTGTAAGAAGTAGAAATTGCTGAATAGATTCTCTGCGAAATTTTGGCCGAATTTTCTTGAGACCTTCTTTAATTTTTGATCAAAATCATTGGTTCAAAACCAATGGAATATTTAATGGAACAAAAATGTTAAATAGACTTGAGCGCCTCTTTGAAAATTCAAAATTTCGTCTGTTTTTGGCATTGTGGACAACGGCCTCCTGCGCAGCTCTAATTTTCTTTGCAAATCGCTCATTTCAGTCTGAGCTCTCGGCTCCTGTGGCACTCATTTCAAAATTAAATTTGACTGACTTAAATTCAAAAGATGTAGCTCGCCTGCAAGCGCAGTGGCCCCTTATTTTGCGAGAACTGCAAGAGGTTCGCGGCCTTTTTCAGGCCCTGAATATAGAGTCGAGTTTTTTGCCGATTGAGATGAAAATATCTTCATCGGAGCCGCTTGAATTTAAGGTCACCTCTGATGTGATTGAGCTCGGCATTTCTTATGCGCTTGGATTCGGTCAGATGCCACATGCACTACTGCAAAGCTGGCTTTTACAAAGTTCACCAGCACATACTTATTCTGAACATTTGCATCAAATTTTATTCGCTGATATTTTTTGGGCGGCTGCCCATTCACGATTTGAGCTTGGCATAGCGGGATCAAAAGATGTGCTTGCGATTACCAAGGCAGAAGCCGACCGCGCAAAATCAGCGAATATTTTACTTCAAGTGGCTTCAAGCGAAACCACATTGGCTTCGGACTGGGCACCGCAAGGGCTGCGTCGGCAGCCGAGATCGACTAAGTCTAATTTGGCCTCAAAGAATGCTGACTCAAAGAATTTAATAAATCCATTAAGTCTGCGAAAGTTTTTTTTATCACATATATTGAAATATCAATATCACCTAAGTTTAAATGCTCGAATTGAGTTTTTAAAAAATTTGACTTCATTGGCTTCGCGGCACTCACCTTCTCGCATTGATTTATTAACACTGAAGGATTTGGGCCAATTTGTAACTCAAACATTTTCATCGTTGGGTATTCCAATAGTTACCACGTCATATCCGTTTAAAGTTGATATTCTTTTTGTTGCTAAAGAAGAAACCCCTTCCGCAGATCCTAAGATTATGAGCTTTATATCTCAAGCTGGTCAAAAACTGACCCTAAAGCCAGGAAACATTATTTTAAATGACCGCGACTTAAAAGATATTTCGATTAATACTCTGATCTTTCAAGTCAAAAGTTTGGCAGAACTTCATCGATTTGAGTCGACTCGCTTTAAGGCTAAGAAGATCTTGGCAATTGAAAATCCACATAATGAATTGGTAAATTTTGATTCTTTAATGACACTTGATTTTGATCGCTTTGCGCGCGTTAATCGCAAAATTCAATTCGCCGTTTTTGATCAAGGCTCGTTGAATTTTGCTGCAAAGAAAAACTTAGCTGAGCCCTTGGCGCGACTCTTAAAGCTCCCGAACAACAACGTTCAAAGACTTGCGGGTGCGGCTTCAGATGCGCTCGGTCTATCTAATCCACATTGGGAATCTAGCTCTCAGACTTATCGCTTCATCGGAGCTATTGAAGCTCTGCAAATGTGGCGACCTTCGATCCAAAACTAACCCACCCATAACCGATCACTGAAACAGAAAAACCGAAATCGGTCGCCGTTGCCGCTAAACTGCACGACGCAACTAGCCCGGATATTTCATCAGTTTCGTCGTGAAAGCGCTGATTCGCAAACTGGCCTGGCGCAGGATAGTCGACTTAGTTGGCTTCAACGTATTTGACCCGTTCCATCGACGACCCATCTAATACTGGTTAGTTCACGAAGTCCTACTGGGCCGCGGACATGCAGTTTTTGGGTTGAGATACCGATTTCTCCGCCGAGACCCATTTCAAAACCATCGGTAAACCGTGTAGAGGCATTCCAATAGACAACTGCCGCATCAACTTGAGCCTGAAATAACCTAGCGATTTTTTCATTCTTTGTTAATATGGCCTCTGAATGTTTGGAACCAAATTTTTCAATGTGCTTTATGGCTTCTTCAAGCCCACTAACTACTTTTATATTTAGTTTGAAATCGAGATACTCGGTATTATAGTTTTCTTCTTTTGCCAGTTTAGCAGATTTGGATTTTGCGGATCCCTTCAAAATCCTGAACGACTTTTTACACACATAGTATTTCATCTCGAAAGCTTGCATTGCATCCACCAAAATCGGCAAAAAACGAGCCGCCACTTTCTGATGAACCAGTAGTGTTTCGAGCGCATTGCAAACGCTGGGGCGTGAGGTTTTTGCATTTATCACAATTTTTTTTGCCATCTCGATATCCGCATCCTCATGCACATAGACGTGACAGAGCCCACGATCATTTTTAATCACTGGCATCAGCGAATTGGCTTGAACATGAGCAATCAATTTTTCTCCGCCTCTCGGAATGACGATGTCGATATAGTCTTTCTGCAATAACAGCTGATCAACAATTTTTCGATCATAGTCAGTGATTCCAAGGAGGCAATTTTTGTCAATATCTGCCCCTCGTAGTGCCGCTTGAATGAGTCCATATATAACAGCGACACTGAATTTTGATTCTTTGCCGCCCCTCAATATAATGGCGTTGCCGGATTTAAAAGCCATACTAAATGCCTCGATAGCGACATTTGGTCTGGATTCGAAGATCATAAATATCACGCCGAGCGAGGCGCGAACTCGCTTGAGCTTAAGCCCATTCTTGAGAGTTTTTTCGTCCACCTCTTCGCCAACCGGATCATCCAATTCAGCAACTTTTCTCAAACTCTCAGACATTGCATCAATACGCTCTATGTTTAGTCTAAGCCTATCTATATAGGCCGGGGGCTGATGAGTATTCACCTTCAAGTCACGCTCATTTGCCATAAGAATTTTTTTTGAATTCTGAGTAAGTAAATTCGCCAAACTTCTTAAGACTTCATTCTTTTTTTTTGAGTCGACTAGCCGCAAACCAACGCAGGCCTCTTTCACC
>JAYVXS010000141.1:0-5452 GCA_043784965.1 Bdellovibrionales bacterium | reverse complement strand
TTAGATCCCTTGTAAAACTAGTAACGCGGGTACGGACGGGGAATTTATGAACGCTGGATCCTACGAGCGCTCAGGCGAGCAACAATATTTTAGACCCGTGATATTGGTTACCGGCGTAAGCTCAGGCATCGGCTTAGCTTTAGCAAGGCTACTTTGGTCGAACATCCACTATCGCGTCGTAATCACCGCTAGAAAAAAATCTCTGGAACGTTTAGCTGGTGAAGTTTTTCATAATTCCGATCGCTTTTGGTTGCGACCGCTAGATATTACCTCGTCTATAGAACGCCAAAAACTGGTCGAAGAAATCAATCGCGAATGGGGTGCCGTCAATATTCTTGTCAACAACGCTGGCATCAGTTACCGGGCCGTAATGGAGCATATGGACGATGCTTCAGAGTTCAAACAAATGGACACCAATTACCTTGGTCCCATGGCCCTGATTCGGCTCATTTTGCCCGGCATGCGGCGAATGGGACGTGGTAAAATCATCAATGTCTCGTCGGTTAGTGGCATGCTGGCGATGCCCACTATGGGGTCTTACTCAGCCTCAAAATATGCGCTTGAGGGCGCCACAGAATCTTTATGGTATGAACTAAAGCCACTGGGTATTGGCGTTTCACTTATTCAATTGGGGTTTATCAATTCGAATTCATTTCGAAATGTTTATTTAACGGATGCATCACGCAGTTGCGAGCTAGGAACACACGCAGCTTATTGTGATTACTATGAAAGTATGACCCCCTTTGTAGAAAAAATGATGAAATGGTCACGTACAACACCTGAACAGGTTGCTGGCTGTATTCTTAGGATTATTAAGCAGGAGAATCCACCACTTCGAGTGCCGGTTACCCTTGATGCTATAGCATTTCATTTTTTGAGAAGATTTTTACCGCGGAGATTTTTTCACAATTTCCTGTTTTGGATGTTACCCAATTCAAAAAATTGGGCCAAGAAATACACCAACGCCAGAAGAAATTCAGCAGTGCATTGATAAACCTTGGTTCACCACAATCGTTTGCCCAGTAATTCCTGAACCAAGAGGTGATGCCAAGAAAGCCACTAGGTTTGCAATTCGCTCGGCATCCATCAATTGAGCTTCTGGCATTTTTTTCTGCGTGAGTTCGAGCGCCGCCGGCAAACTCTTTAAATCGGGTGTTTGAGATAATAAAAATTCTTCGCTAAGACCACAGGCAACACAATTTACCGTGATATTATTTGCTTGCACCTCACGGGCAAAAGACTTTGCAAAATGAATAAGACCGGTTCGCGTCGCAGCTAGAATTGAATTCTGGGCTAGGCCCAAGCGAACCAAATCTGGCAGTAAAAAAATCACTCGACCTCGCTTTCGACTCTCTAAAAAGCGAAAGGCCGCATGAGTGAAAAATAGTGGAGCTCTCAAATTCACCTCGATTAGGCCCTCAAGAGATTCGTGAAGCTTGGCATCTTTAAAGGATTCAATTTTATTCGCACTTGAATTATCAATGAGAATATCGACTCCGCCAAAACTTTCTGCAACTCTTGAAATAGAATCTTGGTAGTTTGCAATTTTACTAAGATCAGTTTTGATCGCAATGGCCTTGCCATACTTGTCATTGACCTCATGATTATTCATGAGCTGCTCGCAGTATTTTTGCGCCCGCTCAATATTAGTATTTAAAAATGCCACATCCGTACCAAGTTGAGTTAGCTTTCGGCCAATCGCTTGATTGATGCTTTCAGACTCACCAATAATAATGGCCGTTCGATCTTGAAGACGAAATGAATTTTCAACTAATTCCATTAAATTCCTCTATGTCATTCGTTCAATTATAATGGCAATTCCTTGGCCCCCACCAATACACGCACTACCAACTGCAAATCTTGCATTACGTCGTGCGAGTTCATACATTAGATGATTCATGATTCTTGTTCCACTTGCCGCTAGTGGATGCCCAATTGCAATGGCGCCGCCATTAACATTGGTACGCGACCGATCAAGACCTAATTCTTTTTCGACAGCTAAGTATTGCGCCGCAAAGGCCTCATTCACTTCAACCAGATCCATTTGCTGCAATGTCATATTTGCTTTAATCAGCGCTTTTTTAATCGCACCGACCGGGCCAATTCCCATAATTTTTGGATCACAACCCACTGAGGCCCAACTTACTATTTTTGCAAGCACTTTGAGTCCGCGTTTTTTAGCTTCACTTTCAGTCATCAGAATGCTGGCGGCGGCGCCATCGACAATTCCTGATGCTGTAGCGGCAGTCACACAGCCATTTTCTTTAAACAAAGCTTTCAAATTTTTGATTTTCTCAAGCGGAATATCTGGCTTCGGATGTTCGTCTAAGCAGACTTGAAGCTTAGCTTTTTTACCAATCACCTCAACTGAGGCAATTTCTTCTTTGAAATAAGATTTCTTAAGGGCCTCAGCACATCGCGACTGAGAAAGAAAAGAGTATTCGTCGCAAGCATTTCGCGAAATGTCATACTTTTCGGCAAGATTTTCAGCGGTAATTGCCATTGGCATTTTTGCATAAGCATCATGCAGTGCCGAAGTCATATAGTCTTCAACTTGAACGTTTCCCATGCGATAACCTTCAAATCTAGCCCCTCTTAGTACATAGGGGATTTGTGACATTTGCTCAGTTCCACCTGCTAAGACGATACTGGCTTCGCCAGTTAAAATCATTTGCGCGGCACTTACCCAGGCTTGAAATCCACTGCCGCAAAGACGATTCAGTCCAAGCGCCGGCGTGGCCTCCGGCAGACCAAGATGCAAGCCAATATGCCTCGGCACATAGGCCGCATCTGCACCACTTTGTACAACATTTCCGAATACCACATGATCAATGTCGCTTGCCTTAATTTGGGCTTGCTCAATTGCTTTTTTACTTGCTGCCACTGCAAGCGCTGTTGCCGAAATATCCTTAAGCGCTCCGCCGAAGGCACCGAATGCAGTTCTCTGACCTGAGACAATAACAATATTTTCCATAATTTCTCCCTTTGCGGGTCGCCAAGTTATAATTTGTGATTTTTGCTTGGTGCCCCATAACAGATTAAGGTGTCTTGCGAAACTCGTCAATCTCGGTTGACCTCGATCCTGCAAAAAGACATCTTATCAGAATGAATTTTTTAATTATTGGGTCTGGAGGCAGAGAGCATGCTTTAGCGCGAGCACTCAGCTCTTCAGTTCTAGTTTCACAAATTTTTGCTGTGCCCGGCAGTGATGGAATTGCTGAGTTTGCCGAATGCAAAAGTATTTTGCCGCAAAATCATCTTGCAATTTCTGAGTTTTGTTCAGAGAAAAACATAAAATGCATCGTAATTGGACCCGAGGTAGCCTTGGCTGAGGGCCTCAGTGATTATCTGCGCCAAAAATCCTATCTTGTTTTTGGACCGAGCCAAAAAGCCGCAGAACTAGAGTCGAGTAAGATCATATCAAAAGACTTTATGTTGAGAGCAAAATTGCCCACCGCCCGTTCGTGGATCGTCACAAGTGTCGACGCCGTTGAAAAAGCTGCAACGCAAACTAAGGCTCCCTTTGTTTTGAAGGCTGACGGGCTCGCCGCGGGCAAAGGTGTTTATATTTGTAAAGATCTTGCAAGCCTTCGACGTGCCGCTCAAGAGTTATTTGTCGACAAAGTTTTAGGTTCTGCTGGAGAAAGCGCACTTCTTGAAGAGTTTACTCCGGGATATGAATTGAGTTACCTCGTACTTACCAATGGTACGGCTTATGAGGCCCTACCTCTTGCTCAAGATCACAAACGCTTACGCGATGCGGACGAAGGACCAAATACCGGGGGAATGGGAACGACTGCCCCAATGCAGGTAAGCCCTGATCTTGATCATCAAATACGAACACAAATATTAAATCCGACGATGCAAGAAATGCAGAGACAAAAACTTTTCTATCGTGGTGTTTTATTTTTTGGCTTGATGATCACTCCTGATGGCCCCAGTGTTCTTGAATTCAATACCCGCTTTGGCGACCCCGAGACTCAAGTGATTTTGCCTCTCCTCGATGGCGATTGGGCCGAGGTTTTTCTTAAAGTGTCTGATGGGGTTTTGCCGAAACTGAAGTGGCACCAAGAACTTTTTGCTACTTGCATAGTTCTCGCTGCAGAAAACTATCCGGAAAATCCAAAAAAAGATGTTTCTATAGAGGGGATTATAGGCGGGAATGAAAAAAATTATTTTCTTCACGCCGGGACTCGTAAATCCCCTGCCGGTGAGTGGCTAACCAATGGTGGCCGCGTCTTAAACGCAGTTGGAGTAGCACGAACACGGGCTGATTCACGGGCAAAGGCTTATGATTTGGCCAAAAAAATTCGCTCGCCCGGAATTCACTTTAGAAAAGACATCGGCCAGAGTTAGAGTGCTGAATTGAGTCCGAAGATTTGGACCTTTAAATTAGAGCTTAAAATTGGACTTAAAATTAAAAACCGAGATTCAAACTCACAATATCTCGCTGATCACCGGAGCTGTTAATGTGATTGTAGGCAATTTTCATATTGTTACTCAATTTTCGAAACACTTCAAAATTCAATTCTTGCGAAGACGCGGTATAAGACAGCTGTGCATTCGTGAAGCCTTTATAGTCTATAACTGCCTTAGTTTGGGTTGCTTGCATATTGAATTTGAAATCGTGTTTAATAGAGGCCGGAGATGATCCTGAAATTGTCACGTTTTGGCGCATAGATTTTTCTACGTTATGAGAGGTTTTACCAAAATTAGTTGCCTTGAAAGATTCTGAATTGAAGTAAGCACGCATACTATTATCAGCGATTTGCGAGGCCACTTGGCTCCCACTAGCCGATGCGGGAATATCAGTTGGGAGCAATCTTGAAATGTATTCGTAAGAGAATCCCTCAGGACGAATTCGGGCGATACGACTAAAATCAATACCCATCTCAGAATGAGAATTCGAAACCAAATTTAAATCGAGACTTATACCGCGGTCATGGAAAGGAATACTGGCGAAAATCTGGGCTGCCATAAACTGTGTCGCGACTAATATACTTTGGAGTTTTAAACGCATTCAGCACCCTGCCTTTATTGTATATAAGAGCAAAGTAAGTGCCACTGGACCCTAGTCTAAGTATTGATTCTCATTAGGCTTAGATGCATAAGAGCGATAAAGAGCTGGGCAGGTGTCCTAATTCTTTACACTAATTGGGGGATCCTTCAATTTGGAAAATCACCGCGCAAAGCTGGCCACAACTTTTATGGCTCAGCCAAATTAAACCTTAGTGACTGTTTAATTGAGGCAAAAAATTAATTGAGACAAATAGAGCTTAGGCAGATAAATATGGAGCTTCGATTTCAATTGGCACGGCGCTTCGCAAATACAAGCAGGTACCTTGACCTTGATTTAACCCGGATATTTCATCAGATTTCTGTTGCAATCGCCGCTTCGCTAGTCTGGGCGCTTCGCTCCTGGCGTTTTCGAGACCTTTTCATTGCGACAACC
>JAYVXS010000140.1:0-5454 GCA_043784965.1 Bdellovibrionales bacterium | reverse complement strand
TGTCGCAATGAAAAGGTCTCGAAAACGCCAGGAGCGAAGCGCCCAGACTAGCGAAGCGGCGATTGCAACAGAAATCTGATGAAATATCCGGGCTAGTTACGTAGTACAATTTAGAGTCAGTTTAGGGGCAGCTGCGACTGTTTGCAGTTTTTCGGTTTCGGTCCCGGTTATGGGTGGGTCAGTAAATATAAATTGGCGGCCTGCCCCTGTAATCAGTTTAACTGTCTCACCGTCCCTGCGCTCAGGCTTTCCACATTATAAAAAAAGAAAGAAGTGTTCGGGGCCGGCTCCGGTCAAACAAATGAAGTACAAATCTATCTCTTATTTAATCTTGCCGGCTGAGCCTTGCTTTGCTTTTTAGGAGCAGCCGTTTTTATCTTCAAGTCTTTGGCAACTACCTCTTTAGCTTTCGAAGCTGACGCCGCTTGTATCACGCCCGTCTTTGGCTTATTAGGTGTTGCAATCACCATCACTGACTTAGCCTTCGATATATTCGCTGAAGGCGCTTTTGAAGTCTTAATTGCCAACGACTTTGGCATTGATTTTACTTTCGCCGCTTTGGCCGGAGTAATTTTGCCAAGCTTCCCTACCGCTTTCGAGTTTTTCAGCCCGGGTATTTTCGAATCAGCTATTTTCGAATCAGCTATTTTCGCACCGACTAGCTTTGCCTCAGCCACTTTAGTCGGCTTTGCTTTGGCGGACTTACTTTTCGCTTTTTTCACTCCTAAATCACCATTTTTACTTGCCAGTAGCTCTATAGCCTGAGCGATCGTCACATCTTCTGGCTTGATGTTTTCAGGTACAGAAACATTAAATTTACCCGCTTTTATATAAGGGCCAAACTTGCCGTTAAATACCGAAACATCTTCTCCAGAATCGGGATGCTTACCAAGTTCTTTTATAGGTGCAGCTCGACCTCTCCCCTTTTTAGGCTGAGCTAGAAGCTCAAGGGCGCGATCGAATTTAATTTCAAAAAGATTGTCGGTTTTTGGAATGGATCTAAAATCCCCGTCATGAACAATGTAGGGTCCGAACCTACCAAGGCCCGCCTTAACATCTTTTCCGGTCCCCGGATGCACACCCAAGGTTTTTGGTAGCTGCAAAAGCTCTAGGGCTTGCTCGAGACCGACACTTTCAACCGGCATTTGAGGTGGAATACTCACCCGTTTTGGCTTAGCATCCTCACCAGTCGACTCACCCAGCTGAACATATGGACCATAACGACCGGTTAAAACATATATTTTCAACTTGGTAACCGGATCAACGCCAAGAGCATCTGAACCATTTATTTTTTGATCAATTAATTTATCAACAATTGCACGCGTGATATCTGCCGGAGACTGGGCTTCCGGCAAAGAAGCACTGACTTCTTCGCCATTTTCTTGCATAACACTGACATACGCACCAAATCGGCCGACGCGAAAATTCAGGCCTGAAAGTCCCTCTAAAGTAATAGAACGTGCCTCATCGGGATCAATCTTTTTCTCTTGAGACTCAACCTGTTTAAGTAATCCCTTTTCACCAAAATAAACTGACTTTAAATATTTCTTCTCATCGAGATCGCCATCCGCGATATCATCAAGTGATTTCTCCATTGATGAGGTGAATCCAAGATCAACATATTGAGGTAGATGTTGTTGCAAAAGTTTCGCAACCACCATTGCTGTAAATGTCGGAGTCAATGCATTCGCCAAACGCTTCGCGTAGCCGCGATCAATTATGGTGCTGATAACTGCCGCATAAGTAGATGGGCGGCCGATGCCCTCTTTCTCCATCGTTTGCACTAAACTTGCATCAGTATACCGAGCCGGTGGCTTAGTCTCATGCTCACTAACGCCGAGGCTTTGACACTTAATTAGATCACCAACTTTTAACACCGGCAAACGCACTTCTCGCTCATCAAGCGAGCCTTGCTCATCATCAGAACCCTCAACATAAGCACGTAAAAAGCCCGGGAACTCAATGATCATGCCGTTCGCAGAGAAAATCGCTTCTCCCACCTGAAATCGGACACTCACTTGTTTTTGTCTTGAGTTCACCATTTGACTTGCCATAGTCCGCATCCAGATCAGTTCATAAACATTCAATTGCGGACCTTTAAGGCCAGTCTCTTCTGGAGTCGCGAAATTAGTACCTGAAGGTCGAATGGCTTCATGCGCTTCTTGGGCACCCTTTGGCTTTTTTCCTTCATAAGTACGAGGCGCTTCTGGCAAATAATCGTCACCATACAAATCTAAGATGCGAGACCGTGCGGAATCAAGAGCCTCTTTTGACAAAAATGTCGAATCGGTTCTCATATAAGTAATAAAGCCTTGTTCATATAAACTTTGTGCGACCTGCATTGTTTCACGAGCACTTAGGTTCAGCTTACGATTTGCCTCTTGCTGAAGCGTTGAAGTAATAAAGGGTGCCGGTGGCTTTCTTGAAAAAGGTTTTTCTT
The DNA here is from genome assembly GCA_043784965.1 of Bdellovibrionales bacterium. GTDB lineage: Bacteria > Bdellovibrionota > Bdellovibrionia > Bdellovibrionales > JAMPXM01 > JAYTQQ01. The sequence continues at coordinate 3,014 of JAYVXS010000140.1, read as the reverse complement.
CAACTTCGGTGGTCTTCCAACTCTGATCTTGAAGTTCATTGAGTATTTTGTTCGCAGCTGCAAGATCTAGATGCAAGACTTCGTTTTTCTTCTCAGGCAAAAGTCCACCCGTTGTTGAATCGAAATCTTTACCACTAGCGATGCGCTTAGATTTATAAGAATTGAGTTTAGTTTCAAAACTCATCTTATCTTTTTCATTTTGGCCTTGAAGATCCCAATATTGAGACTTCTTAAACTTAATTCTTTCGTGCTCCCGTTGAGCGATTAGTTTAACGGCAACAGATTGAACTCGACCAGCTGATAAACCGTAGGCGATTTTTTTCCAAATGAGCGGTGAAATGGTATAGCCAACCAAACGATCTAAGATTCGTCTCGCCTCTTGTGCTTTTACCAGATTGAAATCAATCTCTCTAACATCTTTGAGAGACTTTTGAATCGCCTCTTTTGTGATTTCATGAAAAACCATGCGTTTATATGGTACTTTAGGCTTAAGCGTCTCAAGCAGGTGCCAAGAAATGCTTTCGCCTTCACGATCTTCGTCCGTTGCAAGATAGAGAAAACTAGCTTCAGCCAGTTTTTCTTTGAGCTCTTTGACAATTTTCAATTTATTTTTAGGTACGCAGTAAACTGGCTCAAAATCATGATCGACATCAACACCTAGACTCGCCCACTTTTGCTTTTTAATTTTTTCAGGAATATCCTTAGCAGATTGAGGCAAATCACGAACATGACCCATACAACTTTCGACTATGAAATCTTTGCCCAAAAATTTTCGAATGGTTTTCGCCTTGGTCGGAGACTCAACGATGACAAGTGTTTTGCCGGCCAGAGATTTTTTACTCATGAATGAAAATCCTTTTGTGCTCCTCATAAAAATGAGGGTACAACACGAATCTTGCAAGAAGAACTTTTGACGCAGCATCTTCATGGTTAAAGATTGGGAGTTCAAAAATAATGAAAACACCGCCCCCTATAAACGCCCAGAAAAAAATGCTCGCACTTAGTCAATTTCAAAATTCTGGAATTCAATACTTATTTACTGATATCGACGATACTATTACCGACCAAGGTCAACTTCATGCCGATGCCTATGCGGCCCTCTGGACTCTCCAAGAACAAGGAGTAGTTGTCATTCCTGTCACTGGTCGACCGGCCGGTTGGTGCGAAATGATTGCGCGTTTCTGGCCAGTCGGAGGTATCATCGGCGAAAATGGTGCGTTTTATTTTCGCTATGTTAAAACTGATGTCCATAAAAAAATGCTTAGACATTTTGTGGTTGATGAAAAAACTAGATTGCATAATCGAGTGCGACTCGATCGGCTTGCTATCGAGATTTTACAGCAGGTGCCCGGATCAGCTTTGGCGAGTGATCAGTTTTCTAGATTGATGGATGTCGCTATCGATTTCTGTGAAGATGTTGCTCCTCTCAAGGCTACTGAAGTTAAAAGAATAGTTCAACTTTTTGAAAGCTCTGGTGCCACTGCTAAAATTTCTTCAATTCACGTCAACGCTTGGTTTGGCAACTATGACAAACTTTCAATGTGCAAAATTTTTGCTTCACGTGAATTGCGTTTAGATCTTTCTGAAAATCAAAGTAGATTTGCCTTCTCTGGCGATTCTCCTAACGATGAACCAATGTTTGCATTTTTTGAAAATTCATTTGCCGTTGCCAATATTAAGAATTTTGCCTCTCAACTCCAACATCAACCGACCTATGTCGCAGGGCTTGAGGGCGGCAAAGGTTTTGTTCAAATCGTGAAAGCTATTTTGAAAAGATGAACGAAACACTTTCAATTTTACATATTTGTCCCCGGCCAAACTTCTCAGGTCTTGAGGCCTATGCTTTGTCTCTTGCCATAGATCAAAAGGCACGTGGCCTAAATATCATGATGATGCTCCTTGAACGCTCGCCGCTATTTGAAAAGTGCGAAAAAAGTGGGATAGGTTCGCTGGTTTCAAAAAAAGAGTTTGCCGAGGGTATACTGACTTGTAAATGGCAAATCATTCATCTTCACAGTACGCAAGACGTTAAAGTAGCTTGGCCAATTTTGTTATATGCAAAACTACGAGGAGCCACGCTCCCTAAAGTAATTTTACAAACTCATATATTAATTAGCCACTCTAAAAAAGATCCCATTCACTTTCTAGAATATTTGTTTATTGATGAATTATGGTGCTCGAGCGTTCCAGCCCAAAGGATGCTTGATCGCTATATTCCAATAGCAAAAGATAAAATCAAAGTGATTCGCTATGGTCGCGACATTGAAAAAACTCGCCATGGATTCTTAAGTCGCAGTGTTGCCCGCAAGGCACTTGGCCTTGATAACGATGCTATCGTCGTCGGACTGGTTAGCCGTATTGATCCACAAAAAGGGCAGAAAGAATTCTTAGAAGGCGCCATTCCTCTGATGAAATCTGAACCACGGCTCAACTTAGTTTTCATTGGCGGACGCACTGATAATGATGCCAAAGCGTGGGCTTACGCCGAGGCCTTAGAAAAATTTCATCAAAGTCTAAGCCCTGAAATTGCATCGCGAATTCACTTCAAAGGTGCCCTTCAGGACTCTTCGCAATATATGCCGGGACTTGATCTCTATGCACTGCCTAGCTACAAAGAGTGCTTTGCCTTAAGTTTGCTCGAAGCCCAACTTGCGGGCCTCCCAGTATTAGCAACTTCATCCGGCGGTACTCCTGATGTTGTCATTGAAAATTTAACCGGATTTCTCTTTGAGCCTGAAAACTCAGCCGCCGCAGGCGAGGCTCTAAGACGTGCACTCTCTCAGCCAAACAAATGGTCAGAATTTGGTGAGCGCGCCCGCACTCGGGTAATTGAAGAATTTAATTTTGAGAAAGTGAGCCGCGCAATTATTGAAAATTATCAACGGCTCAATATGAAAAAGTGAATATGAAAAAGGCATGCCTATCCGGTTAAGGTACAATGCTGGATTTTCATCCAGTCAGTATTGAGGTGTAGCCAACGCCCAATGATTCTGGTCGCCAGATAAGACTTTAAT
>JAYVXS010000139.1:0-16668 GCA_043784965.1 Bdellovibrionales bacterium | reverse complement strand
CTGCTTTGAGGTTGCCTCACTCAAAGGTCTCTCAAGCGCCAGGCCAGTCTGCGAATCAGCGATTTCACGACGAAACTGATGAAATATCCGGGTTAAGTAGCTGCGTAAGTTATTTTTTGCGCTTGCCAATCAATTCTCAAGTATTTCTTTGCTTCATCCGCTCTGATTTCTTACGCACCTATTTTTCTTGCAAGTCGCGATCCGACATTTTACTAATAATTGATCGAAATCGAACTATAAGGCCATGATAATTATTAGCTAATTATTAGATGAGTATTAGCTAATAATTAGATGAGTATTGGGTGTGTATTAGATGAGTATTAGCTAATTATTAGATGAGTATTGGATGTGTATTAGATGAGTATTGAAACTGAATTGTATGATGTGAAGGCGAAGCTGAATCAGCTCGCGACGAAAACCTCTGAACTTCGGGGGTATCTTTGACATCGATCTTAAAAAGAAGAAACTTCAAGAACTAATCCTCTCGTCTGAAAACCCTGATATTTGGGGGCGGCCGGGTGAGCTTCAGCGGATCAATAAAGAAAAAACCTTAAATGAACGCGCCATTGAAGCTTGGGAGGCCTTGCATTCTCGTACGCAGGATTCCCTCGTTTTACTTGGTATGGCCGTAGATGAAAAAGATGATTCAAGTTTTCGCGAAGTACAAGAAGAGGTCAAAAAACTCGAAGCCTTGGTACACGAGCTTGAAATTAAGAAAATGTTAGCCGCGGAGCTTGATTCAAACAGCACCTACCTTTCGATAAATGCGGGGGCTGGTGGCACCGAATCGCAGGATTGGGCCGCAATACTCATGCGCATGTATTTGCGTTATGCAGAGGCTCATGGTTACAAATCAGAAGTGATGGAGATGACAGATGGTGAAGAGGCCGGCATCAAATCGGTAACTCTATTAATTGAGGGGCCTTTTGCTTACGGATATTTAAAAGCCGAGAGCGGTGTGCATCGCTTGGTTAGAATTTCTCCATTTGATTCGAACGCCAGGCGCCACACTAGTTTCGCATCGGTTTTTGCTTGGGCCGAGGTCGATGATGACATCAATATTGAAATTAAAATGGAAGAGGTCAAGGTTGACACCTATCGCTCAAGTGGCGCGGGTGGGCAGCATGTGAACAAAACAGATTCTGCTGTTCGCATGACTCATCTGCCAACTGGGATTGTGGTTCAGTGCCAAAACCAAAGGTCTCAGCATGCAAACCGTGACAAAGCCATAAAGATGCTTAAGGCGGCCCTTTACGAGCGCGAGGTTGAAGAGCGCAATCGTTTGAAAGACGTCATGAACTCGGTTAAAAAGGACAATGAATGGGGCTCGCAGATTCGCTCGTATGTAATGCATCCATATCAGATGGTGAAAGACCACCGCACGTCAGAAGAAACATCTCAAGTTAGGGACGTAATTGATGGGCACCTCGATGATTTCATTTATGCTTATTTAAAAATGACCACTGGCAAAATCCAGGCGAAGGTTTAAGGATGAAGTCGCCATCGTTTGAATCTCGCCTGATCAACCAAATGCAAATTCTTGGATTTCAGTTTTGGATTGTAAGACGCTTGGTTGCTTCGGGACGAAAATTGTTGAGTCTCGTTTCAATTTTGTCGCTCGTTGGAATGACTCTTGGGGTGGCTTGTCTTGTTGTCGCAATGGCGGTGACTAGTGGCTTTGAAAAGACCTTGAAACAAGCGGTTGTAGATGTCTTCGGCCATGTTTTGGTAGTCAGACAAACGGACCACCCACAAACGCTTGAAGAAGTTGCCGTGAAAATTAAAAAACTTGCGCCCTCAATGCTCGCCTATACACCATTTTTTCAATTCGATGGCGTGCTCGCCTATGATAAACGCATTACCGGTGTTGTTGTGCAGGGGTTGGAGTTGAGTTCAGTTGAAGCTGTGCTCAATATTCGTTCACGAGTTATTCTTGGAGAATTCAAGTTTAGCTCGTCAGATGGGGTGGCAGTCGCTTTAATCGGTAAAGGAATCGCAAAAAAGTTCTCGCTTAAGCTGGGGGACGAATTTAAAATCGTTTTACCGTCGCCGAGCAAACAAAGTGCGACCGACTTCTCTCCAAAGGTGAGAATTTTTAAAGTAGGGGGAGTTTTAGACCTTGGCAAAAATGATTATGATGAGCGATATGTTGTAACCGATTTGAAGTCGGCGCAAATTTTTGCTGGAGTGGGTGACAATTTTTCGGGAATCCGTCTTCGTCTGAAAAATGAAAATCTTGCGAACGAAGTAGCTCAGGCACTTTCAGAGGGCTTAGGATCGACCTATTGGACTATGAGTTGGAAGGATGTGAATAAAAACTTATTCGAGGCCATTGGTCTCGAGAGAATCACCATCTTTTTCGTTTTGCTGGTTATGGTGTTGGCAGCAAGTTTTAATATTAGTAGTAATCTTTATGTAAGCGTTCTGCAAAAGTACCGTGAAATCAGCATCCTTAAGGCAATTGGCTTTTCTTCGCGAGATATTCAAAAGCTATTTTCGCTTCATGGCTTGATTTTAGGTTTAGTAGGAATCGTTTGCGGCGTCTTGCTTGGCCTTGTATTATGCGTATTGTTCATCATTGTGCAAAAGTTTTTTGTTATTTTACCTGGTGATGTCTATCGACTCGATAACATTGGAGTCGACATTCGTTTTGTTGATATGGTTGCGATTGTGGGTAGTGCAATTTTGATTTGTTTGATATCCAGTTTGGCTCCAGCCTACCGTGGATCAAAACTTAAGCCGGTTGAGGGCCTTCGCTATGAGTGAAATGATACTTGAAGCACAATGCGTGACTAAAACCTATCCCATGGGAACCTCACGCCTTGAGGTCTTAAGGGGGATCGATCTTAAAATTGTTAAGGGCGAAGCGGTTTGCATAATGGGCTCGTCTGGGGCGGGCAAGAGTACGCTGCTTCATATTTTGGGGACGCTTGATCAGCCAAGTCTCGGCAAAGTTTTATTTAAGGGCGCTGATCTAACCAAAAAAAGTGATCAGGAGCTCGCTCAATTTCGTAATGAAAGCATGGGTTTTGTTTTTCAATTTCACCATCTCTTGGCCGAGTTTTCAGCTATAGAAAATGTCATGATGCCATGTCGAATTTCTGGGATGTCACTAAAGGAAAGTCGAAAACGAGCGCTAAGTTTGCTTGATTTCTTAGGCCTAATGGATCGTGCTGAACACTATCCCTCAGAGATGAGTGGTGGAGAACAACAAAGGCTGGCGATTGCCCGTGCGTTGGTTCGTAAGCCTGAGGTTCTCTTTGCTGATGAGCCAACTGGCAATTTGGATACAGTCAATGCTGAGCGAATTCAGGCGCTGTTTTTTGATCTTAAAGAGCGTCTTGGGTTAACCCTGATTGTAGTGACCCATGACCCGGTTTTTTCTAAAAAATTTCCACGTATTTTGAGTATGCGTGATGGTCTATGGGCTTAAACGACCGCTTGCATATCTAGCCCGGATATTTTAGCAGATTTCTGTTGCAATCGCCGCTTCGCTAGTCTGGGCGCTTCGCTCCTGGCGTTTTCGAGACCTTTTCATTGCGATAACCTGCTTTGAGGTTGCCTCACTCAAAGGTCTCTCAAGCGCCAGGCAAGTCTGCGAATCAGCGATTTCACCACGAAACTGATGAAATATCCGGGCTAAGTTGAGCTGGGCAAAAACCAAATTTAAACGAAGTTCAATCTCTACAAAGCTTTAATCTTATCAACAATAGCACTAGTTGAGCGACCACTTACGAAACTGAGTGATTGAATTTTGCCGCCATAGGATTTTACAAAATCATGGCCAACAATTTTTTCAGGCGGCCAGTCACCACCTTTAACCAACAAATCAGGTTTAATCACTTTAATGATTTCAAGCGGGGTAGGTTCAGAAAAAATAGTAACGAATGAAACGCACTCCAATGCCGCCAATATTTCGGCGCGATCATCTTGGTTCTGTAAAGGGCGCTCTATTCCCTTTAAATTTCGTACACTTTGGTCACTGTTGAGAGCTAGAACTAAAAAGTTACCGAGACTCCGAGCCTCTTTAAGATAATGGATATGCCCGACATGCAAAATATCAAAACACCCATTGGTGAATACGATTTTTTTGCCTGAGCGAATGGCGCTAATAGCTTTTGAGAGCTCCTGCCAATTATTAAAAATTTTTTTCTCATTCATGACATTCTCGTGGACTCAGGCCTTGAAATAACTCAAATGTTCAGGCCCTGCTGAGTGGTTTTTTGAAGCTCAAGTCCCGTGAGTGGTGCCGCGAGATCTCTGCCAAAGAGCTCAGATAAAATCGGCAGCAAAATAAAGCCGGTAATCGCAAAAATAAGCCCACGAAAAACCACTTGAACGGGATAAAGTGCACTTCGCCTTTGATCGTCTGTTCCGAGTTGAATATCGTAGGTCCATTCGCCAATCGTTTGGCCAAACAGAGTACTGCGTGCAAGTAAGATGTACATTTGTAAAACCATAAGAAATAAAATTCCGATTTGAATTTGTACAAAATGATCAGTCTTTGAGTTTGAAAGCAAGCCGACCAGATCAGCTTTTGTAACCAATAAGACGCCAACCAATAATATCAGACTGATGCCAATGCTAAAAACTGAATCTAAAATTGCCGCCGGAATACAGGTCACTAATGTCAGATCACGAGTCTTTCTCAAATTAAGAGTTGGGCTCAAATTAAAGGTTGGGCTCAAATTCAAAGTTGAGTTCAAATTCAAAGCTGGGGCTATGGTAGCCCCGGCGGTTGCAACTTTGTTTGAAAGAGCAAAGCCTGGTCGCATATTGGTTGCCGCCTTTTGCTCTGATGTCAGTTTATTTTTTTCAATTGTCTGGCTGCGAAGAGCACTTAAAGACGCCGGCGCACCTGGAGTTGGAATACTAAAGCTCACAGCCTTTGCTGTCTCACTATTTTTCGGCAGGCGAGGGATCGAGTAATCCTTGCGTCCAATCGGTTCATAAATCTTAGTGCGATCAGGATTTGCTCTGGGCTGAGTCAATTCTTGGGCAAACTTTTTTGTTTCATTTAAAGATTCTTCATCCAAAAAATTGTATTCAGGCTTCAAGCTTGGGATAAAAGGAGGCTTATTCGACTTGTTTTCTTGGGTCTTTAAAGACGGAGGCGGCGTCGATCTATCTAGCAAGCTAGAGAAGGGCTTATCAGTTGACCTTCCTGGCATAGGCGATTGGGCCACTGGAGATTGAGATGTAGGAGAACTCGCATTTCGGTGAAAGCCTAGTCCCTCGGTGATGGGTTTGAATTCGAGATCTTCAAATAATTCCATGAATCCTCCTATGAAGTCGAAAGGCGACTAATAAGCTCATACTTTATGACGCTGACAAGAGCTACGCAAGCCGTTTCAACACGTAAAACCTGGGATCCTAAAGTAATTGCTTTTAAAGAGTATTTTTTGAACAGCTCAACCTCTTCTTTCGAGAATCCCCCCTCGCTTCCAACAAAAACATAAATTTTCTGAATCTCCGGAGATAACTCAAAGTTTTGAAGAATTTCATGGAGATAGGATTTTAAGCTGGTCTCAGACTCACCTTCATATGCAAAGATTGCGGAAACGAAACTCCCGGAGGTGAGACTCGCCGCCTGCCGCTCTCGGTTAAAATTACTAAGTAGTTCTTGAAGTGGCAGAGCCGGTAATATTGGCATAAAATCACCGCGGCCGGACTGTTGTGTGGCACCCTGAATAATTTTCTGAAATCGCGCCATTTTCTTATCCAATACGTCTTCTTGCTTACGAATGAAGCTATAGTCGCTAAAAAACGGCTGAATTGAATGCACGCCCAACTCAACTGACTTTTCGAGAATATTTTCAAAAACATTAAACCTCGGCAGGCTTACAGCTAAAATCACATATGGCTTGGCGATTGGTTCGATCTCACGTATCTCTAAAATTCTTGCGATGGACTCACTTTTTGTTTCAGAAATAATCTCAACTAAATAGGCCTGACGATTTTCACTCAAAACTTCAAATCGATCTTGGATCCGCATACGGCAAACATCTCGAATGTGATGCAAAACCTCACCGCGAAGATTCACAGTATTTGCCTCAATAAACTCTAGTGGCACCCAATATCTTCGCAATGAATCAGCCTTTCAATGACTTAAATCTTCTGGTTTAGGCTTCAATGAGAAAGGCGACCCACTCACCGTCCTCAACGCGTTCACGGACTTTCAAATTTGTATCTTTTAAAAATTGCGCAAGAAATTTTTCAGCGCGTTCTTTCAATATCCCAGATAAAACTAATTTTCCATTTTTTGCCATTGAACTTAAAAGATCGGCTTTAAGATTTAATAAAACTCCGTCGATAATATTCGCAATAACCAATTCGTATTGCTCCTTCACTTCCGCAAGTTCATTTTCAGAAATCAGAATCTTCTTTGCTTGATTGATTACAATATTCTCGCTAGCAACTCTTCGCGCCTCGGGATCATTGTCAAGCGCAACTATTTGCGATGCCCCCATTTTTTCAGAGATAATGGATAGTATTCCCGTTCCAGTACCGATATCAAGGACCCGCGTGGGGGTAGGCACGCGGGCCCAATTTCTCACGATCAATTGTGCGGCTAATTTTGTTGTTTCATGAGTGCCGGTACCGAAGGCCATTCCGGGCTCCATAGTGATTACTTGCTTGGCTTCTTTTGGGGCCTGTCTCCACGAAGGCACAATCCAGAAAGGATCAACAAATAAAAAGGCTTCAAAACCCTTTTTCCACTCTTCTAACCAGTCTCGATCTTGCTCAACAAAACGCTCGGCTTTGGTTTCTGAAAATTCAACTTCAAGCTTTAGAAAAAAATTTTCAGGTGGTTGCTCAGGAAAAATGACGTTCACATTTATTTTTTCAGTTTCACGCACCTGAGCTGTATAAACCAGATCAGGCTGAGTGAATTCAAGCTCCTCATAAACACCTTGCGCGCCATGTTCAAAACAAAAGGAGGTGAAATAGTCTTCACTTGCATGATCCAAATTTTTGACCAAAACTCGGCAGTAAAATCCACCTAGCATAAAGCCTCCTATGATTCCTTTGCTTTATAGCAAAATGATGGCCGCGCAGCAACAAGGATATTATTTATGAGGCCGCTGAATAGTCGAAGCTGAACGCTTGAATTTGGCGCAGCATCGAGCCGGTCAATACAGCTAATATTCTGTTTTATGGTAAATGCTGTAATTTTTTTAGACTAAGGAGTGGTGACGAAATAAACTAGACATTTAGCGCTCAGACCTTGGTCAGCTTTGAGTGCCCCGGACTGAGGAGACCGCAAGGAGGAGACCGCAAGGAGGAGCGCTTAAAGATGGCCGAGAGATGAGATGCTAAATGTCTAGTTTTAACTACTCATTAAGTTTCAATAATGTCGCCACTGTTTTCTTAATTTTTTCAATATCAAATGGCTTCTTAATGTAGTCGTCAGCACCTGCTTCGAAACCACGTTTTACATCAAGATCGCCAACCTTACCACTGACAAAAATAAGCGGAATGTTTTTAAGATATTCATGCTCTTTTAAAAGCATCGCGAGCTCAATACCATTTATCCAAGGTAAGCCAATGTCCAAAACAATTAAATCAATCGGAGAGTCATCAAGTACAGTCGAAAGCTGAGTCCCATCTGCGGCCGTCTTAACACGATAATTTTCGGATTCAAAAATTCTTTTAAGGGCTGCCCGCATGGTCTCATCATCGTCTATGACAAGTATGCATTTCTGATTTTGTCGTTGCTTGAGATTGCGAAAATCCTTTAATGGAACAATATCTTCTTGCCGCATTTTTTCTTTAGCGAGCCTCTCAATTTTAGCAACTAAATCTCTAGTATTTAATTTAGACATATCTCTCCCTTGTACTCTTCAAATTTTTACTTGCCATGAGATTCAAGCCAGCGCTCTGCATCGATGGCCGCCATACATCCCGAACCTGCCGCGGTAACGGCTTGTCGATAAACATGATCTTTGCAGTCGCCACAAGCGAAGACACCATCTACGTTTGTATAGCTCGAATCCGGTTTGGTTTTAATGTAGCCAGTTTCATTGGTGTGAATAAACTCTTTAAAAATTTCGGTATTTGGCTTATGTCCAATGGCGATGAAAATACCACCCATTGGTTTGACAATTTCTTTTCCGGTTTTTAAGTTTCGAATACGAAGACTTTCAACAAACTGTGTGCCCAGCACTTCGGTAACCTCTGAGTCCCAGATAGGTTCTATTTTTGGATTCTTAAGAGTTCGCTCAACCATAATCTTTGATGCGCGAAAGGCATCTCGTCGATGAATAACATAGACCTTTGAGGCGAATCTAGTTAGAAAATTTGCCTCTTCCATTGCCGTGTCACCGCCACCAACTATTGCGACTTCAACATTTCGAAAAAAGGCTCCATCGCAAGTCGCACAGGCAGATACACCCTTGGACATAAATTTTTTCTCAGACTCAAGACCTAAATACTTTGCACTGGCTCCTGTCGAAATGATTACGGTCGCCGCCTGATAAAGATCTTTACCAACCCAAACCTTAAATGGGCGATTTGAAAAATCCACCTTTGTTACATTCTTTGTTATGAATCTGGTACCGAATCTCTCAGCCTGGGCACGAAAATCAGCCATAAGCTCTGGGCCGGTAATGGCTTTTGGAAAGCCTGGATAATTTTCAACATCATTGGTAATCATAAGCTGACCACCAGCTTCTTCACCCTCAATCATGAGCGGACTCAAAAGAGCTCGAGAGGTATATATTGCAGCGGTCAATCCCGCAGGGCCGGAACCAATAATCAGCACCTTTTCAATTTGATCTGAAGTGGACATTATAAATCTCCATTTAATTGCTAAGCGCATGTTTAAGTAGGACGACTTCGCCAAATTCGCTCTTATGCTTGAACAGTTTACGCAAGCCTAATCAAGAATACAAAAGATGATTGAGGTTAAATTTGTTCAATCTATAATTTTGTGGTGCGCGGCCGTCGAATCGAGAACCCACTCGCAAAACTCATCTGCGACTTTGGTAGGGTCTAGAACTTTGCCTGACTCGCGCGGCCAGGCATTTTTAGGAAGTAATCTGGTATCCATATAACCAGGACTAAAAAGTCTAAGCTCAATTTTACTAGGTTCGGATCGCAAATTCTCAAAAAGTGCGCGAAGCGCATACTTTGCGGTTGAATAGCTGGCGGCATTTTCATCCGGCTTGGACTCAGCAACTGCCGAGCCGGTAAAAACAATTTGTCTTAAGTCTGCATCTTGTTTCTTCAAAAACAGATGCATTATCTTGGCTGGAAATAGAAAGTTCACTTGAAGTGCCCACTCATGATCTTGCCAATTTTTTTCGGAGAATCGACCATAGGGACCGCCTCCTGCGAAATAGAAAATGCGAGTAGGAGCAAATTCTCGGGCCCTTTCGAGTGCTATTTGCTGATCAGCAATACGACTAAAGTCGAGATCCAAGCATTTTGCTTCGTTTTTAAGCTTTGCACCTTTTGACATCGTTCGTGAAACCAATAAAAGTTCAGCCCCCAAAATGCAATTTGTGACGGCCGCGCCCAAACCTCGAGAGGCTCCAAAAATAATAATACGCTCGTTTTGAAAGCTGTGTTTCATCTGTTCACTTTAGGCTAAAGTAAAGAAATGGTCACGATTCACTTTTTAAAACGTCCAAGTATTCACGTCGAAAGAGGCAGCCTTTTAATGAAGTCACTTCTCGACCATGGTATTCCTGTTGCCAGCTCATGTAATGGTGAAGGGGTTTGTCGAAAGTGTGTCTTAAGTATTGTAAAGGGCCAAGAAAATCTAGCATTGCCTAATGGGCTTGAGTCACATTTAATTGAGCGCGATCAACTCTCAGCGAACCAGCGCATAAGTTGTCAGACCATCGTCAATGGTGACATCACTGTGGATGCTGGTTACTGGTGATGGGCTCACTTAAGTAGCCTGCTGTAGTAGATAGGTTGAGATTTATTTAAAAAAATCTTTTCAAACTGCGTGATAAAGTTTTCTTTAGTCCAATCACTCTGGTGAAGATCTCTTGTTGTTCTTATGACCTGATAGCGGGACTGAGAAATCATCTCTTCGGCCCAATCAAAATACTCTAAAGAGTCGGTCTTGAAATCTACAAAACTACCTGGTTTTTGAAGCTCAAATAGCTCATTTAGAAATCGATGTTGAATCAATCGATGTTTCCAATCTCGTCGTCTTGGCCAAGGATCAGGGTGATGAATATAAACATCATTTATTTCATTGGGTGCAAATATCTGAGCCAACAGATTTGCATCAAAACGCGTGATGCAGACATTTTGACAGCCGGCCTTAAGGGCCCGGCGAATCGACTGAACCAGGGGCTTGAATTTCAGTTCGACACCTACAAGTAGGCGTTGCGGATTCTTCTTTGCAAGATAGGCGAAGTGATTTCCGTTGCCAGTCCCAATTTCAAGATCGAGTGGAAGCAATCCACACGCCTGAGAAGGAAGTTTCAAAAATCCTTTTTCACGCCATTTTCCAAGAAGACCTAGAGCTTCTTTTTCATCAAAGGCAATGTCCTTAAATTCTTGATAAAGTTTATCAACGTATATGTTGGGATGTCCGTTTGATGTAATTTGAGATGTATTTTGAAAAGCTTTACTGTTTTTTTGCATATTAGACCGGGTGATCGCCGACGCGTCGAAAAACTTCAGGCTCTTCTGGGCTCACCAAATCTTCAAGGGTGATTTCAAGTTTTTTTACAAAAGCTTCTCGCCGTATCGCACATTCATCTAAATCACAAACCTCACAGTAGGCCCGGCGGCATGGATCCATATGCAAATGAAGCTCACCCTCGTATGGATACTTGTCAATCATGCGCGTTTCAAACTGTTGGGTCTTATTATGAGCCTCTAATACATTCCAAAACTCAGGTACCACCGCATGCGCATCAATATGATGGTAGCTGCCGGCACGCATAATGCGGCAATGATGCACTTGAATGATCCCGGGATGATCATCATTCGAAATGATTTCTTTAAGACTAATTAGAATTTCTTTATCTTCAGCATCTAACAATCCACTTACTGACTGTCTTACCAAATCTATACCAGTCTTCGCGAGAAAGCCCGCAACAATCAACGCACATGCCGGGTCAATCCAACTGATCTTAAAAATTAAAACTAATGCTACGCTAAATACCACTCCAACACTGGTCCAAACATCTGAGAGGACATGAAGGCCGCTGGCGCGCAAGGTAATTGATCTTGAGTGTTCGGCGACCTTTAAAAGATATGCGCCCAAGCCTAAGTTTGCCAAAGTTGCAACGACCATCAAGCCAATCCCCTGATCAAGTCGGTGGATTTCACCACCCCTGAGCAAAGTCCGAATTGCTTCAACCCCAACGACAACTGCGGCAACGGCAATCATTCCACCTTCAAATGCACTCGAAAAATATTCGATTTTACCGTGCCCGTAGGGATGATCTTGATCAGCGGGTTTCGCCGAAATATGTACGACCCAGATGCTGATCATCGCAGCACCAACGTTAATTATGCTCTCAACGGCATCTGAAAAAATGGCCTGCGAGTGAGTCAAAAAGTAAGCCCAAAACTTTAAGCCTAGTACAAGAATGCTGATCAACAAGTATGAGTAACTTGCTGATTTTTGAAAACTTATATTGGCTCTTTTGGACATGACGTCACTTTAGCGGTCTTAAAGTTCGCTGTCACTCTGCTTTGAAAGGTCGAAAACTTTTACACAGTTTTTACCTTTGTGCTTGGCTGCGTACATAGCATGATCGGCTTGTCGCACGAGGTCTTGCGCGGTGCCATCGATCTTGAAGTTTTCATCTCCCATTGCAATGCCAATACTTGCGCTCAACTGATAGCAGCGATCATCCGAAATGAATTTGAAGCTTTCTATCGACTTTCTAAGCCTTTCAGCAAAAACCACAGCCCCTTCACGGCCAGTTTCAGTTAAAACAATCAGAAATTCGTCTCCACCATAGCGTGCGGCCAAATCCACTTGTCTGATATTGTCGCGAATAATTTGTCCAATATGAGAAAGTACTTTACTCCCAAAGACATGATCAAATTGGTCATTCACGCATTTAAAGTTATCTAAATCCAACATAACAAGAGCTATCGTTCGACTATATCTACGAACTCGAACCAACTCAGCATCAATGCGAGAGTAAATCGAACGCATATTGTAAAGACCTGTTAGGTCGTCAATATCCACCAATTCCAATAACTTTTTATTTACAACAGCAAGTTTGTCGGTAAGATCCTTAATTCTCAATTGCGCCCGCACCCGTGCGAGCATCTCCATGGGCTCAAAGGGTTTACAAATATAGTCATCCGCACCTGCATCTAAACCCGTAATGACGTCAGTGGTATCGTTGCGCCCACTAATAACAATAACTGAGACATAGTGGGCTCGGCTACTCAAGTCTCGCAATACATCGAAACCATTTATGCCGCTCATATTGATGTCGAGCAATACCAGGTCGGGACAATTTGCCGCAATACTTATGAGTGCCTCTTCGCCACTTAGGGCATACTCAACCTTATAGCCCTCAAATCGCAGAGTCTCGGTTATCATTTTGATATTATCGCGGTCATCATCAACCACTAAAATTTGTCGGGCATAATTTGATAAATTTACTTGCATCTGTATAGTCTAAAAAAATTCTTACCGCTTTGTGGAGACCAGTTTGTGAAAACTGTGAATATAATGGATCTCAACCAAATACCGGACTTTGTACCTGCGTCAATGTGGTTGCTTTCACAGCTTTACCGGTTAAAATTTACCTACTCTGTCCATATTGACCACCACTTAGAATGTCCATAAATTTCGGGAGCTGCATTGCCCCTTCATACAAAAGCTCATAATAGCTCATTGCGCGCAGTAATCGCGGCAATTACCGCAAATTTTTTTGTTACTATCGCGAAATTTATTGGCTGGTATCTCAGTTTTTCACCATCAATGCTAGCTGAAGCCATACACTCTTTGGCCGATACCCTCAATCAAGTTTTGCTTTTTGTGGGTATCCAGCACGGCTCAGGTAAACCCACGCGGCGCTATCCATGGGGAAAGGGACAGGCCCGCTACATTTGGAATCTTGTTTCTGCAATGGGCATTTTTTTCGTCGGTTTTGGCTTTACAACTTATCACGGTATTCAATCGATTTTTTATCCGCAAATTATGAAAGCAACTGGCTCCTTTGAGGTGCCAATTATTATTTTATGCTTTTCACTTCTCGCCGAAGGCTTCTCGTTGATGATCGCTATTAAATCCATCAACGAGACCCGCGGAGATTTGAGCTTTTCGCAATATATCTTTCACGGCGATGATCCAACTACGGTCGCAGTATTGTTCGAAGATTCGATAGCCGTACTCGGAGTACTTCTCGCCTTTATTGGAATTTGGTTTTCTCAAAGAACCAACTCTCATGTTCCAGATGCGATCGCGGCCACTATTATCGGCTGTCTTTTGGGTGTAATGGCCGTCGTGTTGGCTGTCGTTAATGGCCGCATTCTTATGGGCGTATCTGCTAGCATAGATTGGGAAACAAGCATTCGTGAGTTCGTAGAAAGCTATCCGTCTGTAGAACATGTCGCAAGTTTAAAAACCGCAGTTTTAGCTCCAGGTCGAGTTAGACTCTCAATCGAAGTAGAATTTCATGGTGGAATTTTAATCAATCGCCAACAAATTGAAAAAGATGCAGAATTAATTCGTAATGGCGATGATCCAACTTATATATTGGTTGAAACAGCCGAACGCATGGTTCGAACGGTAGGCCGGGAAATCAACAAGCTCGAAGCTGATATTCACAAAGAATTCCCTGAAATCGTAATGATTGATCTTGAAGTAAACTAGTTTACTAGCATTTCTTACTAAATTGCTAGTTACCCGTTAAATAATTTCTTGAGGGCTCGGACCATTTTAAGATTTCAAATTCAAAATCGCTCAGTCTTCTCTGCTCAAATGGATCAGAAAATAGCGTCTTCACATCTTTCACTTGAGAAAATTTCGCAAAAACCTGTTGAATATAGCTATCCATACTAGGCTCAGAAATATTCATTGTCGAAAGTGCCGGATCTCGCGCCTTCATCGGTTTTTGCCCAATTGGAGCAGCCAATAGACTCCTCGATGGAGTCAATGCGGGTCCACTCGCATTTGAAAGCGCATTCAGTACTTTAGTCATTTGAATTCGATCTACTTCATAGCCCCAATTGCTTTTAAAAAGTTTCCAGAGAAATAGCTTTGCAAGGCCAAAAAAGTCTTTAGTTGGAGCCACTCCCCACTTCATAATAAAAGTAAATATAGATTCATTTAACGTCACATCATCTATTCCACTTGCGGCCGCGAGTGAACTTTCGATGAGCGGAAAGAAGCGCATCGATTCACTAAGATTTAGGGTGTCCGAATTGTCCATATCGAAAAGCACGAACATACTCTCAACATATTCAAAAACATTCGCTGAATTATCTAGATCAACAGATTCCATTGGTTCATTCGAATTGCCATATACGCGGGCTAATGTTTCAATGCTGACCATAAAGTCAGCCCACTGCTCATCGGTCCAGTAATTAGAAGCCTTTACCCAGCGCGGAAGCTCTTGAAAATAATAACCAAATTTTTGTCGAAAGTTTTTTCGGTAGCAATCGACATTTACCATTGGTAGACCATAGACATCGAGTTTCATATTTGTGCAAATTGCTGCGAGGTCATTGTAAGCTCGACTCGACATTTTACCAGCGGACATGGAGTAAGAAATGACATCCATTCCCTGTTGAAAACTTAATCGCGAGCTAGTATCTGCAGAAAACAAGAATAAATGCGAATAAAGAAATAAACTACTCCAGATACTGGTGGCTCTGGGGTCTAAAAGGTGCAAATCAATTCCCAGCTGATTAATATCTATGTAGAACTGGTGAAACTGGTCTCTGGTCAATCCAGAATAGTGAAAACTTGGATCCTCCGAATAACCTCGAACAAGTGCAGATACAAAAATGCGTCTCCAGTTGACCCCGGTAAATGCAGCTTGATCCAAAGATTTACCAGAAATATTTTTCTCAAAAATTAAGGTGCCGTTTGAGTTGAATTGTTGAGGATTTTTTCTATTTAAAAAATCAGATATTTCTTGAAATGGGCCAGCATGAATTGGTGTTTGGGATTTCCAAAGAACTTGAAGCTGCGCGAGTGAAGGAGCGCTCTGCGGACTTGGTAGGCCCAGGGCGATTTTATCATAAAGCATTTGCATCTCTGCCCAGCCTTCAAAATCATCTTTCATCATATTAAATATACGTGTATCTATTCCAGATGGAATAGGCCTCAAACCTAACTTGAGCGGACTATATACCTTAAAAAATATCGGCACTGCTAAATTTAAAAAAGTGCTTTTCAAAAGCTTTGGATTGCTAATGATGCCTACATCAAAAATGGTCGTCAAAAAATTATTGAAGACTTCAAATTCGATTTCATTATTCGCTTTACGGCTCATCGAGGCTTGAACAATGTCAAAGCCCTTTCGCATAGTTTGGATCAATTGCGCCAAACCATATCCAGTTGTTAGATAGGGTATTGGATTCAGTATATAGCTAATGCGCATCCATAATCCGTACAGTTGCGCCGACGTAGAAAACAGTTCGGTCCATTCATTTGCCGCCACACTCTTTGCCGAAGGTCGTAGAAAAAAAGCCTTTGCATTTGCAAGGGCACCGAGCTTACCAATAATGTACTCAGGACCTGACCAATGTTGACCTAGCTGATCATACAAAAGCGATAGTTCAGACATAAGGGTTTGAAAGTCCGAAATATTATATGGTGCTTGCGAGCCTTTAAAAAGTTGTCCTAGGTGGGTGGCAGATTCGATGATTTGTGACTCGGCAAAATTAACGTCAATTTCATTGGCTGTGATAGCACTTGGGTTGGCTACATTTACTATAACTTTCATATGAGAATTCAACGAGCGAGCTTCTTTTTCAATTCCACTTAAAAAGTCTTCAACCCGTTTTAGGTCATTGTGACTGATTTTGTCCATGGTTCCACCGATAAGCACCTGTTTAAGCCGCATGATCTCGGTGAGCAGGCGATCGCTGATTGTAAGTTGCCCCATGAAATACTTTTCAATAAATGAGCGAAATTCATGTGGCGTAAAATCTCCAGAATTTTCTGAACTTCGAACATATTTTTCAAAAGTCTGTACTGCGCCGTTTAAGCACGACCAAGTTTGGGCAGCCTGATCGTCAGTACTTTGAGCATTAAAAAAGTTTTGCAAATTTGGTAAAGCCGTACTTATACAACCCGCGCCGGACCCGGAAAATGAAATTGTATCATTTGAGGAGTTTGCCGTGCCTTGAGACGAGAGATTACAGCCAAATAATGAAAGAGTTAAAATACTCACTAAAAAAAAATTAGAAATAAAGCCCCCACAAAGTTCAAACACAAAAGTTGATTGAGCTTTGTCTCTATCGGACATTCCACTACCTATATAGAGTACGTATTCTGTTTTGATAAAACAATTGAACCAATGGCCAGTAATGTTGACTCTAGCCTGGGACTATAGACTTGGGACATTACCTTGGATTATAACTCAATTTGTGAACCCACGGGGAAAGAGCAGGGATCTAGCCCGGATATTTCATCAGTTTCGTCGTGAAATCGCTGATTCGCAGACTGGCCTGGCGCTTGAGAGACCTTTGAGTGAGACAACCTCAAAGCAGGTT
>JAYVXS010000138.1:0-5480 GCA_043784965.1 Bdellovibrionales bacterium | reverse complement strand
TTCGTCTTCACCCAGTGTTCTTAATGGCACCGAACGCACTACAGGTCATTGCGATAGTAGGCGCGGCAACCGCATTCTTTGCTGCTACTATAGGAATTGTTCAAAACGACATTAAAAAAATTCTTGCCTACTCTACCGTTTCACAGCTGGGCTTTATGTTTCTTGCCTGTGGGGTTGGGGCTTTTCACGCAGCAATGTTTCACTTGATGACCCATGCCTTTTTCAAGGCACTTATGTTTTTGGGATCCGGCTCGGTCATTCATGCCATGCACGAAGAGCAAGATATTCGAAAAATGGGGGGCCTAAAAAAATATATGCCAATCACTCACGGCACTTTTTTTATTGGCTGGATTGCGATTATTGGACTACCTCCATTTGCCGGATTCTTTTCGAAAGATGAAATTCTATTTCAGGCCTTTGCTTCGTGGCATGGAAGCCCAGGTCTTTACCTTGTCGGTCTTTTGGCTGCGGCCTGTACAGCATTCTATATGACCCGACTTATGGTGCTAACTTTTTGGGGAGAGAGTCGTTTTGCTCAAGATGTACATCCACATGAGTCGCCGATTAGCATGACGATCCCGCTTGTTGTTCTAGCATTTCTATCGGCCGTTGGTGGTTGGATTGGCTTTCCGCATAGCCTTCATCTTCTACCAAATTTATTGGAGAAATGGTTTGAAGGAAGTATTCACATCGCCTCAGTTCGACCCGAGTATTTAAGATCAGAAACACCACTTATGATTTTAAGTGTCGCCGTTGCTGCACTCTGTGCTTATTTGGCACTTCGAGTGTATCTTTATTATCCAAAAACTCTTGAGTATTGTACTAAAAAATTGGGCGGTCTCCACAGCCTGGTATTAGATAAATATCGAATAGATGAACTCTATGAAAGTCTATTCATTAAGCCGCTAATTGAAGCCAGTCGTGCTCTTTGGGCCCACGTAGATGTTAACTTTATAGATAAAATTACCTATGTTGCCGGGGATGCGGTTCGCGGAACCGGATCAGCCTTAAGAACTCTACAAAACGGAAATCTGCAGCAATATGCGCTTTACATTAGTCTAGGCGTTGCAGCTTTCATTTTCTATATTATGAGGTCATAGTTCATGTTGATAACTCTACTTGTTTTTTTGCCGGTCATATTTGCTCTGGCCGTATTGTGCTTGCCAACAAAGTTGGTTCGCCCCATTGCGCTTCTTTTTGGACTCTTCGAATTTATCTTGAGCTGCGGACTCTTAACCGCTTTTGACAAAGCAACGCCGGCACTTCAATTTGTAGAGAAAATACCTTGGGTGCCACGCCTGGGGATTAATTATTTTGTTGGCATTGATGGGCTTTCTCTGTGGCTGGTAATGCTCACAACCTTTTTAACGCCGATTATAATTTTGGCTAGCATGGAAAGCATACAAAAACGCATTGCAGGCTTTCATGCGGCACTTTTTATTTTACAAACAGCAATGCTTGGCTCGTTTGTCGCGATGGATGCGGTCTTGTTTTATACATTCTTCGAATTGTCCCTTGTGCCAATGTATTTTATGATTGGTATATGGGGCGGCGAGCGCCGAATCTACGCGACACTAAAGTTTTTTATTTATACTATGGCTGGGTCCCTTCTCATGCTTCTCGCTATTATCTATCTTTTATTCGCCTCGAAGGAACTTCCTGGTGGACAATTTTCAGCAAGCTTGCTTGATCTTTACCAACTACGATTGCCTTTTTTGGCGGGGCAGTTTTTTAATCCGCAAACACTATTGTTCTTTGCTTTTTCTCTGGCCTTCGCCATTAAAGTTCCGATGTTTCCGTTTCATACCTGGTTGCCAGACGCCCATGTTGAGGCGCCAACCCCAGGGTCCGTCATCTTGGCGGGAGTTATGTTGAAAATGGGAACCTATGGTTTTTTGAGGTTTGTAATTCCACTATTTCCCGAGGCCGCGGAATATTGGTCTTGGCTTTTTCTCTTTATCGGAGCGGTGGGAATTATTTACGGTGCACTTGTAGCAATGGTTCAGCCAGATATGAAAAAATTAGTGGCCTATTCATCAGTGTCACATATGGGGTACATTATTATCGGCCTATTTGTGTTCAATGAATACGGTGTCGCTGGCGGACTATATCAAATGCTCAATCACGGCATCAGCACGGGAGCATTATTTTTGATGGTCGGAATGATTTACGAGCGTACGCACTCGCGAGAAATTTCTAAATATGGTGGTCTTGCAAAGGCACTACCCATTTTTACAATATTCTTCTTTATTGTGACGCTTTCGAGCATTGCGGTGCCAATGACTAATGGCTTCGTTGGAGAGTTCTTGATTCTTCTTGGTGCGTTCATGGCCAATAAAGCAATTGCGATCTTTGCCGTCACGGGCGTTGTATTGGGCGCGGTCTATATGCTGTGGATGTTTAAGAGAATCTTTTTTGGTGCGCCCGGAGATTTGTTAAAAGATCCAAAGCATCCGCTGATCGATATGAATTTACGTGAACTCGTCGTAATGGTTCCGATGATAGTTTTGATATTTTGGATGGGTCTTTTTCCAAACACATTTTTAGATTTTAGTCGGGTGAGCGTCGATCACTTCGTGAAGAATAAGGATAATTATTTTCTGACTATAAACGATAAAAAATCTAATTTGTCTAATGCGGGATTAAAATTCTTAGAAAAATTAACGCCGACAATGGTAGAGGCTAAAAAATGAATCCAAAACTTCTGCAGGACCTCCTAATGGTAGCGCCGCTGGCGGCATTATTCTTAATCAGCTTAATTCCTTTGACGATTAAGGTGATTAACTCAAATCGTGAGCCAAAAGCATTTTTCACTCTAATATATGGATTCATAGGTCTCGCCTTTGCCATTGGGCTAACAGCAAGTCTCGATGGAACTAAAAAAACCGCTTTTAGCAATGCAATCATAATGGACGGAGTGACTGCATGGGGTGCCTACCTCATTTACGGTATCACCGCAGTGGGCATTATGCTGGCCTATGATAACTTTGCAACCAAGGGCAAGCAATTTGCCGAGTTCTTGTTTTTGATGATTAGTTCCGCATGTGGAATGATCGTGCTCCTGATGTCTAACGATTTAATCGTTAGCTTTATCGGAATCGAAACCATGAGTCTCTGCCTGTATATTTTAGTCGCTATGAGCAAAGAGGAGATTTTGTCGAAAGAGGCCGCATTTAAGTACTTCATTATCGGATCCTTCGCATCAGCAATTTTGCTTTATGGAATAGCATTTATTTATGGAAGTGTTGGTAGCACGTACTTTCCGGATATCGCTGCCACTGCCCCCAAATTAATTAATACAAATCGCATATTTTTAGTTGGCTTCGCGATGCTCATATTGGGTCTCGGCTTTAAGGTGGCGATGTTTCCACTTCATGCTTGGGCTCCAGATGTATATCAAGGGGCACCGACGCCGGTAACAGCCTTTATGTCGACAGCAGTGAAAGTAGCAAGCTTTGCCGCCTTCTTGAGGCTTTTTAATTCAGAGGCTCTTGCTAGCGCGCCGAGAATTTTAGAGATTATGCAGTGGATGGCCGTACTCACAATTATTGTCGGCAACATTGCCGCCGTCATGCAAGACAATTTGAAACGAATGCTCGCATATTCGTCTATTGCCCACTCAGGATATATATTAATAGGTCTCATCGCAGCGGGGTTTGGGGGGGATTATAAATGGGGCGCAGCAGGAGTTATGTTTTATCTCTTTAGCTACTCGCTTATGACGCTTGGCTCATTTGCGTTGATTTCTCTTATAGAAAGTGATGAGAAAACAAAAGTAGAGGTTCAAAGCTTAAAGGGACTTGCGCACCATCACCCTGTATTGGCGCTCTGCTTGAGCGCGCTCATGCTGAGCCTTGCAGGAATTCCACCGACGCTGGGATTTTTTGGAAAATTTTATGTTTTTTCGGCAGCGATGCAACAAGATATGTACTGGCTGGTTTTTTGGGGAGTAATAGGCTCTGTAATCAGCGTGTACTTTTACCTTCGTCCGATTGTCTATATGTATATGAATGAGCACGGCGAAGAAACAAGCATTAAGCTAACCCACTATCAGACACGCTTGGCACTGGTCGCGTCAGCGGTTTTGATTTTAGTTCTAGGCATTTTCTCGTCAAGTATCTTGGCAGCCGTTCAGCGGTCGGTTGATAATATGTTTTAGGCTTCAAGCAGGGCTTTACATATCCAATTTTCGAAGAGTTTGAAGGGCTGAGCGAAAACCAATATTAACAATTTTTGCAAGGATATCAGGATTCAGACTAAAGTGGTCAACAAAGAACATATCGGAGTCTGAAGGATTCGGGTGGATATAAATATAATCTACACCGGGATTGTAGTTCACCCGCTTTGCAAGAATATCCAATAATTTCTCGCGGTGCTCATTGGGCAGCTCAGTTTGTCTGAAATATCCATCGACAGCATCCATTATCGAGCTGATCTGCTGCTGATGTTCAATGTGTTTTTGAATTTTTTGTTCAACAGTTTGATAGATTGCTTGATTGACGATCACCGGGATTCCATACTCATGAAGGCTTCCGTGTCTTTTTGTGTAGTGATACGGCTGCCACGAGTGGCTTGATATCACAAGATCAGCACCGTGGTCAGCGGCAACATGAGTAGAAAGCGTGTCGCGAATTTCTCCGTCAAAAAAATAAAATTCTTTACCAGCTTCATTCTTAATGTTGTAGGGAGCAAAAACGGGCGGCAAACTAGTTGAGGCGGCAACCGCCTCGCTTATTTTAGCGAAATTTGCGTAGTAAACGCTTTTGTCTTTCTTGCTTTCTTTGAAATTCCCAAAGACCACTTTTCGCGAGTGGTTGAGCTGAGTGCTGATTATGTAGAGTTCAACACCGAGACTTGAAAAATTATTGTCAGAGACAACATTTTTTCGCAGATAACGTTCGATTCCCTTTGCGGTGAATAAACCATTTATTTTGAAGCCGCTTTTAATAAGGGCTTCTATGCCGCCGGTAATAATAGACTTGCGGCGCCAAACATTTGGAATAAGTGAAATAAAGTGGCCGCCATTGAGCTGAAAAATATCAAGATAAGTGAGTGGCTTCAGGCGTGAGTGAAATTGCTTTTTTCGTCTAATAAATTGGGTCAGATCAGAAACCGAACCCTTTTCAAATGCATCAATTATTGAATCAATCGAAAAGCCTGAAGCCAAAAATGTCGAAATTACAGCCCCAGCACTTGCCCCGACATAAACTTTAATCGTCATCTTGTCGTCATCGTAATGAAGCTTCACATCTTTGGCGCTGCCGCCAGCAAACTTAAAGCCCTTTTCGCGGAGAGCCAAACAAACGCCTAGGTGGTACGCGGCGGCCTTAAGGCCCCCGCCACTCAATACCAAGGCAATCTTCTTTTTTTCGCTAATACGCATAGAATCATTATAACTGGATGTGAGTTTAAAGCCAAGAGCCGTTAGCAGCGATAGGCACCCACCCAAAGGTCCAAAAATGATTAAGGCTACTGTTGCT
>JAYVXS010000137.1:0-16726 GCA_043784965.1 Bdellovibrionales bacterium | reverse complement strand
TTTATAAAGACAATTTATAAAATATTACATCTCGTTAGGGACAACAGTGTTTTCAAGCCGTTTAGTCATTTTATTTATCGGATCCGCACTCTTATTTTTTTTAGTAAACGCCTTAGTTCACTAAGAAAAATACTTTGTTCACATCCCGTGAACGCCGGGTTGGATAAAATATTGCCGTCTTTCAAATAATTTTTCGCAGTCTCCACAAGGCCGTTGCACAAGCGAATACTTATTGATAAAGCTTGTCCGTCTAAAAAAAACTAAACAACTTTTTTTAATGGAGGTTCAAGGTGAATCAATTTTTAACGGCCCTTTTATCGGTAGCTTTGCTTGCTGGCACTTTTTCTAATAAGGCATTAGCCGACGGTATAAGTATCGAGCAATTGAAAGCACAGGCCGATTCTGAGTACTCAATGAGAGATTATACTCCACAAGGGGTTGCTCATGCCCAAGCAGCAATGGACAAGTTTAACCAACTTTTGAAAATGACAAACGATCAAGATTTGCTTGCTCAATTTAATCTTGGAGTTTTGAAAGCAAACTATTTCATCGGCGACAATACATCAGACAAAGCAATACAAAAGCAAATATTTCAATTTGGCATGAATTTGGCCGATGCCATTCTTAAGAACTTCGGAATTGCCGATACAAATGTGGCAACTTTGAATGATGCCCTTGCGCAAAGTCTAACAACACAATTTTCAACCAATAAAGTGAAAATGGATATTTTGGCAGAAGCCATTTACCAAAAGGCTTCTAATTTGGGTCAGTGGGGACAGACTGATGTCGTAGGCGCTCTTTTCAGATGGCCAGAACTTCGCAATATAGCGGATTTCTTAACTAAGATTTCATTTGCAACTTTGGACACTACGGGCAAAGGCAATCTTGTTTCTTATAAATATATTCATTCTTACGCTTCATACCGAATTGTTGGCCGAGGATTTTATGTAATTCCAGTTCTTTTGGGCGGAGATAAAACTAAGGCTGAAAAATATCTTGAACTGGCTATTAAGGGCTCAATGGCGGTTGATGCCTCGGGCAAGGCTTTGGGTTTTAGCACAAACGGATACAACAATATTTATTATGCAGATATACTTCGCTCAAATAATAAAGCAGCACAGGCGAAAGCCATTTTAACTGCTTTCGTAGCTGCTGATCCAAGAGATGCAAAAATATTTCCACAAGCAGAAGAGTTGATGGATGTTTTAAAAACTCAAAAGGATGCGCGCGTAATTTTGAACAAACTCTAGTTCTGAAAAAAGCCAGGCGATTCAATTGGTCATCTAAATTGGCCAATTGACGGCGACCCGGTTTTCACGTTTAAATCTCCACCTATAAAAATCCAAAATTTGAAAGGTAACGTATAGTGACTCAAATAAAATTTGTAGCCCGAAAGTCGTTCCTGATATTGTTGTTGATAAGCTCAATGGCACAATCAGCAACTTTATTCGCGCCATTTACCTTGGACTCAACAGAAGTTCTTCCGAAGGGTATTCGCAACCTCACCATCGCCTCCTTTACAACGGATATTTCAGACGCTAAAAACGGCTGGTCAAACGATAAACCAGTCGGTGACGCCTTTAACAAAGCGGTGCTCTGGGACGACCTAGTAAATGCACAAAAGGCTGGATACGAAAGAAATAGCCTACAGGGATATGTACAGTCAAAGGGCTATAAAATGACTGATATCGTGGGTACAGCAACGGGCGTAGTCGACATTCGTATTACCGCGACAGTGCCTGTTCTGGCATATGGAATCTCTGAAAATTTCACTCTGGCTATGGTTGTGCCGATTCTTTATTCAAAGCTAAATGTGTCAACTGGCTGGAATGCCAACCAAGATTTCAATCAAGCTATCGCGAAGTTTGCAGCAGACGGAAAAAATTATCGAATTTTACAAAACAAAGAAAAGTTGATGAATGTAGTGGCCTCAGATGTTGCTTCAAAGGGCTATTCTTCACTTGAAAATGAGACGCGCTCGGGCCTCGGAGATATCACTATTGCCGGAAAGTATCGTGTTTTTAAAACTGACGACTATGCTTTAGCTATCGTACCAAAAGTGATCTTGCCAACAGGGGAAACCGCTGATGTGAATAAGTTGATCGACGTTGCTCCGGGTGCGGGTGTTTGGGATATAGGTATTTCTGCAATTCAAAGTTACCAATTTAACGGACGATTTTCGCTGGTTCAGTCGGCGGGTTTCACTAAGCAACTTCCAATGTATAGAGCAAAGAGAATTCCATTTGATCCCACCATGACTTCTTCGCCAGATATAGATGAGTCAACGCGGGTACAGTTAGGCGATATTTTTTCAGGACAAGTTGGACCAAAATATAAGCTAACGTCTCTACTTACTCTTGGTGGTGCGCTAGCTTACCAATACAAAGCTCCGGATGTTTATGCGGGCGACCAATTTGACCCTAGCCATTATGAGTGGATGTCGATCAATACCGAACAGGTGATGTTTTCGGGACAAATGGGAGTGAATTTTAGCACCGTACCACTTTATAAGGCGCAAAGTTTTGCCGTTCCCTTAGAAGTCAGTTTAAGCTATGCAAATGTTTTTTCTGGAAGAAATGTAAATACGACTGAGCTTTACTCAGCCGCATTGGCATTATTTTTCTAGAATTTTTTTAACTTCGATAGATTGAGGATTTATGAAATATAAAATTTTAATTTTCGCTTTTGTGGCTAGTGCTTGCTCTGTTCAGCCAGATAAAGTGACAAGTACTCCGCCTAATTTTAATAATGTACAAAACCTGGGTATTGAGTACGGCAGAATTGAGCTGACCAGTGTCTCAATATTTTTATGGCCGAACATGCCATCGGCTAAAGAGGCGATAAGCCTTTATAGTGAGGTTGCTATGAGTGCCGCGCAGTCAGATCAGCTCGAGCTTCAAAGACAAAAGACCCAGACTCAGCTCAACACACTGAATTCCAGTGGCTTTGATTATGCGCCTTGTTTTAAAAACTTCGAACAAGCTTGTTCAGTGACACCACCACCGGGACTTCCGAGTTGCGATGATGTCCAGCTGAATAGCGATACCGTACAGAACTGGCTCTATTTAAATGTTGATCAGGTGGCTACTGAAGAACTGAAAAAACAATATTCAGCATGCCGAGACTTTACCAATAATAAATTAGAGATAAAAAACAGCTTAGAAAAATTGACTTCTTCGGGACTGGAGCTTACGGTAAAGATTCTTTATCGCATTGATCCTGAATACCAAAAAACTGGAATTCAAACCAATTACAAGAGTTTTAAAAATCCAAATGGTTCGTCAATAATTCTCACTCAAGGTGATGGCAAAATTGATAAAGTTGAAATTCGCTTTGATGGCTTTGGTGATGCAAAAAACTATCAGTCGAATGTTGTCGGCGCTACAACTTATGATGGAGTTGGATTCATCGGCGGACAATTATTTGATGTGGTTTACAACCGTGAGAACAGATCACTAAATTTCAAGGTGCCAGAAGTTTTAAATGGGGAGGCAACCGGTGGCGTCTATTCATTTATACTTGAGAGAAATAATTTTGCAGGAAACCCAAGATTTGCTGGAGATCTAATTTATACAAAAGGATCGGTTAAAATTAACGGATCTGCAAAGATGGATGGCCAGTTCGTCCAGTAGCTATATCTCCTGTGAATTTCACCGCCGTGGTCGCGGCGGCAGGCCATTGGTAAGCCATCAATACAAGTGACTATTACTTAAGGTAATTATTGCTTAAAGTAATAAATGCCGTCGTAATTTCTTCCGAGCTCTTCGGAGTCCATTCCATATCCAACGACATAACGGTCTTCAATGGTCGTTCCAGTGTAATCCGGTTTAATTGGAAGTTCGCGGCGAGCTGGCTTATCTAAGAGAGCAACGACTTTAAGTGACGCCGGATTCGAAGCCAGTAGACGGGTTTTTAAAAAGCTAAGAGTGCGACCAGTATCGATGATCTCTTCGCAAATCAATACATGTTTGCCGGCAATGTTTACGCTGATGTCTTTTAGGATTCGGACAGTACCGAACTCTCCAGCACCTGCGAGTTGAACAAAATCGACTTGTTGACTAAGATCAAGCTGCCGCATTAAGTCGGCTACGAAATGAACACTCCCCTTGAGCGGACAAATGAGAATAAGTTCTTTTCCCGCGTAGTCATTTTGAATTTCTTTAGCCAATCTTTTTACAATCTTTTGAATATCACTGTGCGATAAAAAACTCATCATTTCATCTTGAAGCCGTGCCATTAGTTGCTCCTCGTTAATCAAGTCAAATCAGATGCTCAGAGTGTTAGCTCTGGACCTGACTCTTGTGCCATTTGTAAATATTGATTGGCAATTGCATTTTGTGGATCTTTTAACAAAATCCCTTCCCACTGCTCAATTGCCTCAATAAATCGCTTTGTTTTATAAAAAATCAATCCTAACTTTAGTCTAGCTTGGGTGAAATGAGGAGCGGCGACAATTATTTGTCTTAGCGATTTTACCGCCAACTCGTAATCTTCAAGTTTCAAATAACACTCAACAATTTTCATTTTAGTTTCTGATTTTCGAATCGTGAGCTCGAGGGCTTTTTCATAATGGGAAATGGAGTCTTGATATTGCTTGTATTGAAAATAGAGCTCACCCAGTTCATCATGTTTAGCCGCAAGTTTTTCTTGGGTATAAGGATCGCGCTGAACCTTCTTTTGATCTAAGACCTTTTGAGCTGCGAGGAATACTTTTTTGCCCTCTTCATACTTTCCCAGATCATTGAGTATGATAGAGAGTCCTACTGCGGCATCAATAAATTCAGGATCAATTTCAAGTGCACGACGAAAGGTTTTGATCGCTTTATTAAATTTACCTTGATCGTAATAAATACTTGCGAGCATATGTTGCACTTCTGGGTTTTGAAAATTCATCATTACAAGTTGCTGTAGGAGTGATTCGGCAACCTTGTAATTTGCATTTTTAAAATTCTCACGCGCAGTCTCTAATAGATCTTGAAATTCAATTTGTGCCATATTTTTTAAACTCACCACTTGCTTTCTTTGCTTCGTTGGATCCTGAGTATTGGCTTTGTAGACTATTATAGTATTGGCGTCCTTTTTCTTTTTCTCCAGTTTCAAAAGCACATTTCGCGGCTCCGTAGAGAGCCTGAGGTTCAAGTCCGAACCCCGGGTATTTGCTAAGTACGTCCTCATAGCGCTTTAGTGCGCTGCCATAAATTTCACGAATAAAATAGAAGCGGGCAATATAAAGCTCTTTTTCAGCTTTCATTTTTAGACACTCAGCCTTGTGTTTTTTTGCCTCAGGAACATATTGCGAACTAGCATAAGTGTTAATGACCTCGTCAAAATATAGAATGGCTTTCTCGGCCATCGTGAGGTCGCGGTCAATACTTGATGGCAGTTGATTGAAGGAGCTCATCGCCAGTTTAAAAGTAACGTAATCGATTTGTGGATGCTTAGGGTGAAAATCTTTAAAGAGTTGATAGGCATTT
This sequence comes from Bdellovibrionales bacterium, assembly GCA_043784965.1. Taxonomy (GTDB): domain Bacteria; phylum Bdellovibrionota; class Bdellovibrionia; order Bdellovibrionales; family JAMPXM01; genus JAYTQQ01. Next base: position 11,252 of record JAYVXS010000137.1, on the reverse strand, counting down.
TGGGCGTCGATATAAGCCTCACGTTTAAACTGAAGGTCCGCTATTTTTAACTCTGATAAGGTTGCAAAGCGACTGTAAGGATTTTTATTCTTAATTTCTTGAAACTTTTGAATGGCCTCTTCGTAGCGTTCGTCTCTTTCAAATTCCTCTGCAAGCTTATATGCGCCCTCAGGAGTCGAGGTATCTATTTTATCAGCAGACGAACAAGCCGCTAAACTTAAGACCAAAAACAGAGCTCTAAAGGTTAATATATACGAAGAAATAATGGTGTTTTTCATTGGGTAGAGCTTATTGCTCTTGCGTTAATGAAGTCAACTTTTTAGAGATACGCGACGTATGGGGTTAGGCGGCCTATTCCGCTAAGGATCTTCCTCTGAGCCTGGGAACTCAATTAGGTGCTGATAAATTGAGGTAAGTGTCACTTTAAGGACACTTGCCACAGGAATGGAGATCATCATTCCGAGTATACCCATTAATTGAGCGCCAATTATTATTACAATAGTTACAAGAGCCGGGTGAAGATTTACAATTTTTGCGACAACGAGCGGAATAATTATGAGCATATCGACTAGCTGAGCAACGAAATAAACTGAACTGACCAGCAAAACATTTAGACCAATAGGATCAATGAAGTGGGCATCAGGAGAAATAAAAGAAATCGCGACAGCAGGAGCCGCACCAATCAAGGGTCCAACATAGGGAATCAAATTGCAAACAGCAGCAAGAATGGCCAAAAGAGTTGCGTAAGGAAAAGAAATTACGAGTAGTCCAATCCATACGACGACCCCTACAATGGCAGCCTCCAAAAATCTTGCGCGAATGAAACCGCCGATCTTTTCATTGATTTGATGAAAAAGATTAAGTGCTAATTCAAAAAGATTATTGGGAACAAGGCTCAACAATGAGCGTGACATAGTTCGGCCATCCTGAAGCATGAAAAAGGCAAAAAGAGGCGAGAGAATCAAGACCGAAAAAGAGTGTGAAATAATAGCGGGGGCTACAGTCGAGAGCTCGCCTGATTTATCGAGCAACCAGGCGTTAAAAACTTTTGAAAAATTAATATCGTTGGTACGAAAAAAAACTTTAAATTGCTGCTCAGCTTTTATTATTAAGGCCAGAAAATCCGCCTGAAGCTTTGGTGCCTCATTGAGCAGTTGTTGAAGCTGATCGACCACTAAGGGAACTACCAAGCATATTCCCAATAAAATAAGCAGACCACTGAGTGAAAAAACCAGTAAAACAGCGAGACGCCTTTGCATATGCCTGCGTTCAAGCCACGTGATAAATGGACCGGCCATATAATTGATGACAAAGGCGACAACAAACGAAACCAACATATCATCGACCTTCAATAAGATGAGGAGGCTGATAATAATTATAGTGAAAACGGCGGAGAGCCGCAAAACTCTTTCACGCCTGTGCCCTGAATCCGGATTGACTTTATCCATTGTCTTTATCCATTGTCTTTATCCATTGGTGGAGGAACTCGGGCCTGCTTCAAAGCAGTTCTCAGTTCGGAAACCTTTGCCGTTGTATCTTTGAGTCTGCGCCCTAAAACCTCAGCAAGCCTGAATACAATTTTAACTCCGGTAGAAGGACTCCGATTTAAAACTTCGAGCAAATCAGGCTTAAAAAAACCAATAAGGGAGGATTCTTCTTTGGCGACGGCCGTTGCAGTTCGGCGCCCATTTTCTTCAACAAGCGAGAGTTCCCCGAAAAAATCTCCATCACTAAGCTGAGTGATGAAAATATCTCGAAAGTCCTCATTGGTCGCATTTTTGTCTGAGACAAAAATCTCAACTCGCCCTTTAACGATCATATACATTCCAACGCCGGCCTCTCCTTGACGAAAAACACTTTCTCCTGCATGGAATTTTCTAATATGAACAATATTATGCAGTAATTTGAATTCTCGATCGGTGAGATCTTTAAAAAGGTGAGTCGACATTAGTGCGCTGAGTATGTCTCCCTTTTTGGCCTTAAGTCTAAAGAGGTTATCCCATAAAAAATTCATGTTTCGTGTCCACCATTCAGCAGCAGATTTTTTTTCAATGTCCAGCCAGTCATTCCACCAGGAAAGGTCACTTGTAAATAGTCTCCATGGGAAGACTCAACGACTACCTCAAGGCCTTCAAATAATTCAAAAAGCAAGGTGCTTTCTGGATCAGGAGCCGACAATACAGAGATCTTATTCAGTAGAACGGTGGCGCGGGAAACATTCAAGTCGTAAAGTTTAGCCCCACTGATAAAACTAGAGAAAATAAATAGTACAAATAAAAGACCTGATATCCAAGGAAGAGCAGGTTGAGCCAGCTGCTGTTCCCGCGACCTTCGTCGTTCTCCAAGATATGAAAGCAGCAGCCAAGTAGCAGCGACAAATATAAACACACTAAGCAGAGTCAGATACTCGAGCTGACTATGTTTGAGTAAGCGTTCATGCAGAATCTCAAGGTTGTCATTTTGGCGATTTAACTCTGGGTGCTCAATGCGCTTTTGAATAAATGCAAGAGACTGCTCGGCGAGACGATTATGTGGATCAAGCTCAAGCGCCTTTCGCCAAAAACCAACGGCAGGGCCAATATTTTTGGCCTCATATTCAACTAGACCTAGATTGTAATAGACCTCGCTGCTGGGAGTTTTATTTAGAAATTCAGTGAAGAGTAGCTTGGCCTCGTCTAAATTCTGCTTTTTATAGGCGGCCGTCGCTTTTTGAAAAATTGAATTCGCATCAGGACGATCTTGCGCAAAGGCAGCATGGCCATTAATCCACAATAAAACAGCCAAAATAAAACTTAAGATAAATCTAAGCATAAACTAAATATTCCGGACCATTAAAAATGGGGGTTTTGAAAATGGATTTTGGGCTGCCCATTCGTGCTCCTTCTCGATCTATAGCCAAACGCTATTGGTACTTTGTTGCACCCAAGCCTGATTCAAAATTAAGCTTACAGCAAGGCTAAATGCACAGCCCGAATATTTTATTGTAGAACTTTGATGCCATTCTGCAAGATCTTTTTTTGTAATTTGACTCTTCTTTAGTCGTCGTCTGGGTTTTTTTTGACAATGTTTTAATTAAGAATTGCGCTTTCCGCGTCGAGTATATACTTCGCTTTGTCCTGAGGATAAAATAAAGAGCTTACGGACTTATCATTTTTTAGCGAGGACACTGGTATGGCTGAGCTGCTTGGAAAACAAATTCAAAAGAACGCGAAAATCGAAGGTCTGATTCAGCAACTTGTAGATGAAGTGGGTTTGGTTGGCGCACAAATAAAGGGAGTGCGTGAACCAAATAGTGATTATGTGGAAAGTGCGAAAAGGGCATTTGAAGAAATTGCAAAATATAGAGGACGGCCACTCTTCTTTCCGTTTCAAAGTACTGGCGCTGGACGAGGAGTTTATGTTGAGGTCGAAGACGGAAGCGTAAAGCTCGATTTAATTAATGGCATAGGCATTCATATTTTCGGACATTCGCACCCACGAATATTAAAAGCAAGTGTTCGCGGCGCACTTTCAGATGTTGTCATGCAGGGTAACCTCGAGCCAGGAGCCGAATATGCAGTCATGGGGAAAAAGTTAGTTGAGCTGGCCAGCAAAAGAAGTCGACTTAGATATGCGTGGCTTTCAACTTGCGGAACAATGGCAAATGAAAATGCACTTAAGATGGCGCGCCAAAAGCATGCTCCAGCGAAAATGATTATGGCGATGAATAATGCTTTTGCGGGTCGTTCGCAGGCGATGGCGGAAGTGACTGATAATCCAAGTTATCGACAAGGACTGCCAGAATATCGAGAAGTTTTGCGTATTCCATTTTTTGATGCCAATGACTCTCGCAGCACAGAAAACTCTTTGCGAATTATGAAAGAACATGTAGCTAAATTTGATAAACAAATTGCCACCTTTGTTTTTGAACCCATGCTTGGCGAAGGCGGCTACCGACGGGCACCACGTGAGTATTTTTTACCAATGCTTGAGTTTTGCAAGCAACAAAATATTGCGGTTTGGCTTGATGAAGTGCAGACCTTTATGCGCACAGGAGAACTCTTTGCTTTTGAGACGTTAGATCTCGGAAAGTATGTTGATATATGTACGATTGCTAAGACCCTGCAAACTGGAGCTACGCTCTATACTGAGGAATACAATCCAAAGCCAGGACTGGTTTCGGGCACTTTTTCAGGAGCTTCGGCAGCAATTTCTGCAGGCATTGAATCTTTGGATATGTTGGTGAATGAGAACTATTTGGGTCCGAATGGTAAGATCAGTCAAATTCACAGTGAATTTGTTGGCATGCTCAATCGGCTCAATGAAACCACTTGTAAAGGTCAGGTGCGCGAAGCCGGAGGCATGGGACTTATGCTTGCCTTTACCCCGTTAGATGGGGGAAAAGATACCGTGAATACACTCCTTCAGGCCTTTTATCGAAATGGATTGATTGCATTTTCTTGCGGACAAAATCCATATCGAGTGAGATTTTTAGTGCCGGCAATTATAGAATCTAAAGATATTGAACTTGCGGGCAAAATTATTGAAAAATCGATTCATGAAATGATGTAAATTTGGTAGAAAATAACAGATGGGCTTTTTTTAATGGACTTCATCGACATTTGTCGCAAATTTATATCAATTGATTCGAGTCCCAGTAATGGAAATTGGGAACTTGCTCAGTATGCTGCGGAACTCTGTCGCGAGGCCGGTCTAGAAGTTGAAATTCAACAAGAAAACGTGAATGGAATATTACAAGCGAATTTAATTGCAAGGCCATCTCAAGAGGTCCCGGCTGAAGAATTTATGCTGCAGACACATCTCGATACTCCGGACCCGGGGGCCTTTGCGCTCTGGACAAAGACAGGTGCCAATCCGTTTAATGCCAGCATCTATCAAGATGCGATCTATGGGTTGGGTGCAGCTGATGTCAAATTAGATTTTCTTTGTAAGTTAGAGGCGATCAAGCCCTACGTAAAAGCAAAGTTGAATATGCCATTTGTATTGGTTGGTAGTTTTGGCGAAGAGATCGGGATGCAAGGAGCAATTAAACTAATTCGTAAAAAGAAAGTATCGGCGAAACATGCCTTGGTAGGAGAGCCCAGTCGACTGCGATTAATTCACGCTGGAAAAGGCTTTGGAAATGTTGAAATTGAAATTCCATTTTCGGCTGAAGAAGTTGAGTATCGACGAAACCATGATCTGAGTGAGAGTTCGAGTACACAAAGTAAAATTTTTGTGGGAAAGGCCGCGCATTCTTCAGTTCCTGAAATGGGTGAAAATGCGATTCGCAAAATGTTTGAGTATTTTACCAAACTTCCTGATGGGCTCATGCTTATGGAAATGCAGGGCGGAATAAGTCACAACACGGTTCCCGCCCATGCCGTACTAGAAATTGATGCTGTCGGTGGCATCAAAGACGCCATTGGAAAAAAATTGGAGAGAGTGATAAAAGTTATTTCTCAGGTTGAAGCAGATTTCAGTAATTTTCCGGATGCGAATTTTGAACCGCCAATTCCGACTTTGAATATTGGAATGGTGCGGACCCTTTCAGATCACATTAAGCTATCGGGTTGTTGCCGAGTGCCGCCATCAGTAACAATCGAGAATTTTGAAAGTTGGATGCAGTGGATTCGAACGACTTGCGAATCTGTGGGTGGGGTGTTCCGCGTTACTGATTTTAAACAGGCATTCAAAAACGAGACGAAATCTGCTTTTTTAACTATATGCCAAAAGCAGCTTGAAGCACTAGGAATGAGGCAAGAGCCAACTACGCAAGCCGTAACCAATGAGGCGAACGTATTTAGTCGGTTTGGAATAGAATGCATCGTAACTGGTCCGGGGCAGGGTGTTGGTAATTCACATGCACCTAATGAGCATGTAAGAATCGATGACCTGAACAAGGCGATCGAATTTTACCGATTAGTTGTGGAGAAGGTTTGCCTATGAGTTTTGTATTAAGAAATGTTAATCTTCAAGATTTGAAACAGCTGAGCGATTTGGCTGCCCAGTTTTCACTTTTAAATTTACCCGCAGACAAGAAAATTCTAACTGAAAAAATTGAAAGAAGTGTCGCTTCTTTTGCTGGCGATCTGCCGCCGAAAGAATCGGAATATCTCTTTGTTTGCGAAGACCTTGAGGAAAGCCTGATTGTAGGGAGTTCACTAATTCTTGCTAAACACGGCACCGAAGATATTCCTCATTACTATTTTAAAGTGGTTAAAAAAGATCGTTACAGCGAGGATCTTGGCATTGGATTTATTCATCAGGTTTTACAGCTCAAAGAGGATTGTGACGGTCCTTCAGAAATTGGTGGATTACTAATAGATCGCAACTATCGCCGCCGGCCCGAAAAATTAGGAAAGCAAATTTCTTTAATTCGCTTCATCTACATGGGTATGTTTCGTGAGGACTTTGAGAGCCGCCTGTTATGTGAATTGACTCCGCCACTTGCTGAAGCTGGGCGAAGTGAATTTTGGGAGGCATTGGGAAGACGTTTCACGGGACTTCCTTATCAAGAGGCGGATCTAATCTCTCAAAAGAATAAAGAGTTCATTAGCAGTCTTTTTCCTGAAGAAGACATTTATATGACCCTGCTCGACTCGCGCTCAAGATTGGTTTTGGGACGGGTGGGCGACGAAACATTGCCGGCACAGCATTTGCTCGAAAAAATAGGTTTTAAATATCTTCACGAGGTCGATCCATTTGATGGCGGGCCCCACTTTGGCGCAAAGCTTGAGGACGTGAGTATTGTTAAAAACGGCCGCTGGCATACAGTAACGAAAGCTGAGAAGTCGGGATTTAATAGTACTGCCCTTATTGGCTTCAAGCGCGAAGGAGAGTTTCGTGGAATTAATACATTATGTAATATTCAAGATACCTCAATTTCATTGCCGACAATGACCCAAAAAGTTTTGAATGTTGAGGCCGGAGATAAAGTTTTTATATCGCAGATACCTTGAGGGGTGAATATGAAAGACGTAAAGCCAATTGTTTTTTTAGGAGATTTCATCGACGGGCAATGGGTGAAATCTGATCGCCCAGACGGTGAATTTTTGGATGTAAGTCCGTCGGACTTAAAAGATCAAATTATGAAGCTCAGTTACCGTCACGATCATGTTGAGCAGGCTTGCTTGGCTGCTAAGCGCGCCTTTAAAACATGGTCACAAGAGCCTCTTGAGAAAAGAGTGGCCTGTATTAGAAAATTGAAAGAAGTGTATGGCGCACATGCCGATCAAATTGCCGAAATAATAGCTCGCGAAACAGGCAAGCCACTGTGGGAGTCTGCCACAGAAGCAAAAGCCATGATGAACAAGATTGATATAACGCTCGATTTCTCACTAAAATTGGTTGCTGAGGAGAGAGTCATCAATGCCTTGCCAAATGTTGATGGTTATATTCGGCATCGCCCACGCGGGGTAATGGCCGTACTTGGGCCTTTTAATTTTCCGGGCCATTTGCCGAATGGCCATATTATTCCCGCGCTCGTCACAGGTAATACAGTGGTTTTTAAGCCGAGTGAATTGACCCCTGCAATAGGTCAACTAATGGCTCAGCTTTTTGAAAAGGCGGAGTTTCCAAAGGGAGTTTTTAATCTTGTTCAGGGTGAAGCTGAAACAGGGAGAAAGCTGGTCGCCGATGAAAACGTTGATGGAATACTGTTCACGGGCTCTTATGAGACCGGATTGAAAATTAAACAAAAGACCCTAGAGCATCACTGGAAACTGCTAGCGCTGGAAATGGGCGGTAAAAACGCCTCTATTGTTTGGCACGATGCGGATCTCAACAAGGCAATTTACGAAAGTACTATTGGTTCATTTATTTCGGCTGGTCAAAGATGTTCTTGTACGAGTCGAATTATTTTGCACTCGAAAATTTACGATCAATTTGTTGAAAAATTTTATGAAACGGCAAAAAAAATTAGCATTGGACATTGGCGTGAAAATAATTTTATGGGCCCACTGATCAATGCGGCCGCTGTTGAAAAATATTTGCGCTTTCAAGAAATTGCAAGTCGCGAGGGTTGTGAGCGATTGATGAGAGGTAAAGAGCTCGAAACTTCCCATGCTGGATATTATGTGACGCCTAGTATTTGTCTGACGAAAAAATTTGATCCAACTTCGGTTTATCAAAAATCTGAAATATTTGGACCTAATGTTGCGATTTATAAGGTCGATGACTTTGAAGAAGCCCTTCAAATTAATGACTCAACCGGATTTGGATTGGTTACATCGGTTTTCTCAAAAGATAGAAAGCTATACGAAGAGGCCGCCAACAAAGCTAGGGTCGGAATGGTCAATTGGAATCGCACTACCAACGGGGCAAGTTCAAGAATGCCTTTTGGGGGACTTGGTAAATCAGGAAATGATCGACCAACTGCACATTTTGCAGTTTATTACTGTACCATTCCTGTTGCATCACTTGAGGATACTTCGGGATTTGATGCAAAAGCCTCAATGCCTGGATTGACCTATGATCCGATTGCATAAACTTAAAAACTAGACAACAGGTGGAGTAAGTTTGAAAAAATTAGTAGTTTTTATTATGTTGATGGCTCTTCTAGCTGTCGCAGGCACGGCATTTGAGGCGGTGCTTTTCATTTCATCAACACCGTTCATGACTAAAGAGGAAGTTGTTTTTGAAGTTACACCTGGAACAAGCCTCAAAAGAATTGCTCGCGAGCTTGAAGAAAAGTCACTTGTCACGAGTGCCTTTAAATTTCAAATATATTCACGAATCATGTCAAAAAAGAGAGTGCGAACTGGCGAGTATATGCTTTCGAAAAACATGACACCAAAAGAAATTTTGCGAGTATTGGACTCAGGAAAGAGCATTGAGTATGCGCTGACAATTCCTGAAGGCTACAACAAATGGGACATCGCCAATGAATTAGCGCAGAAAAAACTTGGCGCAAGAGAAGAGTTTTTAAAACTCGTAGATAATAAGATCTTTATTAAAGAGCTTCTGGGAGAAGACTTGCCAAGTCTTGAGGGATATTTATATCCAGAAACTTACTATCTTACGAAGTATACCGGTGCTCGCGGCCTAGTGAAAGCGATGGTGGCGCGTTTTCTCGAAGTATATCCGACGGTTCAACAAAATCCTGAAGTTAAATTTACCCGCCATCAGCATGTTATTCTTGCCAGCATAATAGAGAAAGAAACCGGGGCCGAAATTGAGCGAGCGCAGGTGGCAAGTGTGTTTTTCAATCGAACGCGCATCAAGATGAAATTGCAGACGGACCCGACTGTAGTTTATGGAATTCTTGAATCCGGGAAAAAATATAGTGGAAATATTCACCGCTCAGATCTTGAGGCGCCCACTAGGTATAATACCTATACAAACTATGGCTTTCCTTTTGGACCCATTTCAAATCCAGGAAGGGCTTCGTTGACGGCAGCACTTCATCCTGCGCAGACAGACTATCTCTATTTTGTTAGTCGTAATGACGGAACACATACTTTTTCAAAGGATCTAAAGGGACATCAAGCAGCGGTGGGTAAATTTCAAATGGATCCAAAGGCCCGAGAAGGTAAATCCTGGAGAGATTTAAAGAATGGTAGTGTTAAAAAATAGATCTTAGCTGGGCGCTTAGGTTTTTTTAGTAAAATTAACGAGTAAATTTCATCAAGCTTCGGCTTGAAACATCAAATTGAAAGACATTGAGATGTCCAACAAGATCCTTATCAAAGCTTGGCACTACGATCTGTGGAAGACCGGTATTTTCTATATCCGCAACCACCAAATTCGACATCGTTCCATCAAAGTTAAAATAGGCGTCATGGTCATCTGGCAATTGGTATTTTTCGATAAGTGAAATTGCACCAGTGGAGTCCGTTGCATAAATCTCGAGAAACAGACTCGCATCAGCGCGCACTTTCAAAATATTATAGTTTGTAAAAGAGTTATCTAGCTTCGTATTGATTGATGATAAAACACTACGGTTCGAGCCCTTGAAAAGAGACTTTATCGCACTCCTAAGATCTGGGTGAAAAACACTTAAGAGTGAAAGCGAGTGAATGGCTACAAAGAAAAGCTTTAAGGTTTTGGCGGTTAACATATTTCCCCCAGGAGTATTGCTCTCTTACTACTTCAAGGCTCGTGCCAAGACAGGCAAATAAAGTTTAGTAATTTTGGTAACTTAGCAGCGACGGAGGTGTCTCACTAAGAGATGGCTGCATTAGGACTGATCAGCAAGGCCGAAGAAAACGGCTTAAGTATTTAATTTTAATAGGTAAACCTGACTTTCATGCGACTGTATCTCGGTTGTAAATCTGTCAATAGTGTAGACACATCGAGGGCCCTATCTTCGTTTGGTTGGTTTAGCTACGTAGTGCAGTTTAGGGGCCGCAGCTACCGATTTCAGGTTTTCGGTTTCGGTTTTCGGTTTCGGTCCCGGTTATTGGTGAGTCGGTCTTTGCCGGCAGATTTCTGGGCCGGCCTCTGACCCCGAAATCAGCTTAACTGTTTCACTGTCCCTGAACTCAGATTTTCTACATTTTACCAACTGAAAACCATAAAAGACATCGGTTTCGTCTTGAAGAGGCATTGCATCTTTAAAAAGAAGCGAGTAGTTTTTTGAAATGGATCGTGAATTTAAAGATAAATTTTACGAATTACTAAAGTCTCGAAAATCAATTCGCAAATTTAAAACCATGGCGCCATCAAAAGAGACAATCCAAAGAATTCTCGAGGCGGCAATGCATGCTCCATCTGGAAAGAATCTTCAGAATTGGCGGTTCTATGTTTTGCAGGGAAAAAAGCGCGACGAATATCTAAAGTTATCACAAAAATCTTGGCTCGGGCTCAAAGAGTATCTTGAGAAAAAATTAAAACCATCACTATTTCAATTCACTGAGCGTTTTTTTTTCACGCTTGGTGATGCGCCAGTAGTGATTGTTTGCTATTCGTTAAATGATCCTCAAGAGAAGTATAATACTAGCATCGGCTCTGTCTATATGGCGGTTGAAAATATGAATTTAGCTGCACTTGCAGAAGGCCTAGGGAGTTGTACGATGGGTGCACCCCTTGAAATTCGCCATGAGATAGATGAATTTTTAGGAGTAACTGGGCTTCAAGAATATAAAGAAAAGCGACTCGAGCTTTTATGCGCCGTTGTTTTGGGATATCCAGATCATGAGCCTCCCAAAGCACCCCGTCAAACCGACGAGCGCATACACTGGTTATCCTAGCCCGGATATTTCATCAGTTTCGTCGTGAAATCGTTGATTCGCAGACTGGCCTGGCGCTTGAGAGACCTTAGAGTGAGGCTT
>JAYVXS010000136.1:0-16895 GCA_043784965.1 Bdellovibrionales bacterium | reverse complement strand
ACCTGCCTTGAGGTTGCCTCACTCAAAGGTCTCTCAAGCGCCAGTCCAGTCTGCGAATCAGCGATTTCACGACGAAACTGATGAAATATCCGGGCTAGAGTTCCGTAAATCTCGGCATCTAGCTTTTCAAGTCCTTTGAGGAGGTATTCTCGGAGCGCGAAGTTTTTTTGCTGGATTTTATCCACACCAAATTCGTCGAGGCAGGTTAGGCTTGCGGCGGCACCGATGGCGGTCAAAAGTAAGGGCGTTCCGGGTTCAAATCGGGCCGTATGCATGGCATCGACCGCCCTTTTTGTTGGGAGTACAGCCTGCATTGTTAAGATGAATATAGCCGGTGTCGAGCTGAAAATACGAGCGAAAATCCATGGCAAAATTCTGCGTGGAATTCTGAGAGGAGTCAATGAAAGGAATCTGGTACCTTTTTCACGCGAAGTACACCATCATTGAGAAATGAAGATTAAGTGCTGCATCATTGGGCTCGGCTTTTGGGGAAAGATATTTTTAGAAAAGATATTGAAGAGCTCTGATTTTGAGCTGGTTGCGGTCGCCTCGGCGTCGTTTCGACCTTCGAACTCGGGCCGCGCGCAGATTTTTAAGACGGCTGGTGAGCTACTCAAGCATAGCGATGCCGAGATCATTTTTATTCTCACCAGCCTGGATCAGCATCTGAGCGTGGCCAAACTTGCGCTACAAAATGGTCAAAATATTTTTTTGACCAAGCCAATCACTGCAAATTATAAAGATGCAGTGGCGCTAAAAAATCTAGCGCGTAAAAATGCGGTACAAATTTTTGTTGATCATACATTTTTATTTAATCATGATTTTCTGAAATTCAAGCAGCTTGTTTCAAAGCAGAAAATAATGGGAATTACTTCGCAGCGCACTCAATTTGGTCGCTTTCAAAAGGGCTCGGATGTCTTGGGGGAGCTGCTCTATCACGACATTTACATGAGCATGGCCTTGATGAAGGGCGAGCGGCCACATTCGCTAAAAGCAATTGGCCAGAATACTCACGGGCAAATGCTAGATCAATGTTCACTTGAGCTGAGTTTTGCAGGGGACATTCGGGCGGAGCTCTTTGCTTCGATGAATTTTATTCAGAAGCAGAAAATCATGAGTGCCGTAACCCAGAGTAAAATTTATTCATGGCAGGATATGGCTCCATCTATTTTGACTGAGGCGAAATACAAATATGCCAATGGTCAAAAGGGCATGCTCACGTCAAAGAAAGTTGAAGTATTAGCGGTTCCTCCAAAGCCAGATGCGATCGAACTCATGCTCATGCATATTGCGGATTGCCTGGGTCAGCAGAAGGCCTCCCATAAGAGATCCCATAAGAGATCGCAATTGATTGGCATCGACCAGGGAATTGAGGTTATGAAAATCATCGAAGCCGCTCGGCGCTCAGTGCGCAGCGAAAGGCGTGTGAAAATATGAGCTGGGACTATGAAATTGTTTTTCCTGTCTTGAATGAAGAAAAGCGTCTGAGTCGAGGAGTCACCGAGACCGAGGCGTTTTGTAAAGCAAATTCGATCAATGCCTGCTTGACCATAGCTGATAACGGATCAAGCGATCAAACTCTACAAATTGCAAACGAACTACAGAAAAAGTTTTCAGACATTAAAATATTGTCCTTAGGTGAGCGTGGCGTAGGTCGTGCATTGAAGGCGGCTTGGCTTGCACCAAGGGCCCCAGTAGTGGGCCATATGGATGTCGACTTAGCCACCAACCTTCAGCACTTAAGAGAGTTGGAGCTTAAATTTCGTGATCCAAATGTTGCGGTATTATCAGGTAGCCGACTTTTAAAAAGCTCTGAAGTAGAGGGCCGCAGTTTACTTCGAGGAATCACTTCGCGTGCTTTTAATCTCGTCTTGAAGGCACGCTTAGACGTTAAGATCACAGATGGTATGTGTGGTTTCAAATTTATCAGAGCTGAAGTTTTTCGCCGGATTTATGATGAGTTGTCGCCGCTTTCGGATGCCTGGTTTTTTAATACTGAATTTTTGGTGAAGGCGGACTGGCTAGGCTACCGAGTCGAAGAGATTGGCGTACGCTGGTTTGACGACAATGATTCAAGGGTTGAGCTCATCAAAGTGGTACGCAACTATCTCAGTGAAATTGAAAGACTCGTGCAAGAAAAAAAGCAGAGATTGAAAAAGTGAGTGATGCCCCCGGCGAGCCAAAATTGCATAGTTCAAAGATCAAGGCTGCGGCGGTGATTGGTGGCGGATTTTACGCTTGCTACTTGGCTTGTGAGTTGGCAAGTGCCGGCATCGAAGTTGAACTTTTCGAGCGCGGCTCTGAGCTCATGAGTCGGGCTTCTTTTTGGAATCAGGCCAGAGTTCATGGTGGCTATCACTACCCAAGGCATACGCCGACAGCCTTGAGATCACGAGTCAATTATCCAAGATTTGCTGCCGAGTTTGCGGATTGTTTGAAGCGAGATTTTAAGCACATTTATGCCATTGCGCGGTCCAATTCAAAGGTATCAGCTAAGCAATTTCATCACTTTATGACCAAGATTGGTTCCCCGCTTGAGCCAGTTTCTCAAGAGGATATGAAGTTTTTTGATCCGCAGACAATTGAAGCAGCATTTTATGTCGATGAGTGCGCCTTTGATTCAGTGAAATTACGCGCCACCATGTCTGAAAGACTCGGCCGGGCGGGCGTTCGGGTGCAGCTAAATGCGAGTGTCAAAAAAGTCATTGAGCAGCCGGCGCAGCGATTCTCTTTGGAAGTGGCGAGGGCGTTGGTGGCGGCGCCGTTCGGGTTGGGCTTGGCGCCTGAAATAGCGCCGCAGCTGAAAGCCGACTCGAGCCAGTATGATTTGATTTTGAATTGCACTTACTGTGATTTGTTGGATTTGCACTTTGCGAAAAAACCCAGTGTCTTGGAGTATGAAATCGCTGAGCTGGCGCTGGTTGAGCTGCCGGTGCCACTGCAAAAATTCGCGTTTACTTTGATGTGCGGACCTTTTTTTTCAACTTTGCCCTTTCCGTCGACAAATTATCATTCATTTAGTCATGTGCGCTATACTCCTCATCTCAGATGGACGAGCCTCGAGAGAACCGATTCGTCAAAAGTTTTAGCGGAATATCAAAAAGAAAGCCGTTTTGAATATATGATCCGCGATGCCCAAAAATATATGCCCTCACTCAAGCTCACTAAATATGTAAAGTCTTTTTTTGAAGTCAAAACTTTACTGCCGCAAAACTCAAATAACGACGGGCGGCCGATATTTTTTGAAAAAGACCAAGTTCAGCCCAAATTTATTTCGATAATGGGCGGAAAAATTGACAACGTTTACGATATCGCCGAACGTATTAGGGAGGAGCTACTTTCATGACTACAAAAAATAAAAAAGAGATTTTTGCTTCCGTCGTAATACCGGCTCACAATTCAGTTCAAGCTCTTAAAGCGATATTACCCATGCTTTGTGAAGCTCTCGAAGAAGAATTCAGTAACTACGAAGTGATCATCGTTGATGATGCCTCAAAGGATGAGACCGAAAACACCGTGGCGGGCTTGCTACTCAGGCTTAAGGCGGTACGCTATCTTCGACTAACCAGGGAGTTTGGTGATCAAATTGCCACTTTTGCTGGCCTAGAACAATCGATAGGGGATTGCACGGTGGTTTTTCATCCAGAAATTGACCCGCTTGAAATTGTTGTGCCGGCGATTCTACATTGTTCACAAAGCGAAGGTGTAGTTTATGGTGAGAATGCGAGGCACCAAGCATATCACGGCATTGTGCTTTGGCTATCGAAGTTGTTTCACTACTATTGTGAGCGCTATTTAGATCTCTATTTGCCGCACAAGGCGACTGACTTTAGGGTTTTTAACCGACAAGTGCTCAATGCAATTACTCAGATTAAAGATCGCTATCCACTTTTACGATTATACGGTTCGACAGTTGGCGTAAAGAGCTTGGCGTATCCTTATAAGCCCATTACGACACTAAAGACCGAGAAGAAATCCGTATTCGAGAGAATTAACGAGGGTATTGAAATCATCGTTGCAAGTACGAAGCATCCTCTTCGGTTCGTCACTCGCTTGGGTTTTAGTGTGGGTGTAATTATTTTTTTAAATGAGCTCAGGGCGTTTGAGTTGAGTGCATTTCTTTCGGGCTTTAGCTGGCTTCTAATATTTTCGATTTTACTCATTTTTGGCGAATATTTAGGACGAATTTTAGAGGAGTCGCAAAGTCGCCCGCTATATTATGTGCTTTATGAGAAGAATTCTAATGTCCTCCTTGTTGATCAGCGCAAAAATATCGTCGAGGCGGCGTTCAGAGAGTGATTCATATTGCCCGAATAGGGTCGCTGCGCTAGGATCACCCTATAACTACTACAAAAATGACTACTACAAAAATGACTACTACAAAAAAGACTTCTACAAAAATGACTACTACAAAAAAGACTTCTACAGACATTACTTCTACAGACATTACTTCTGCGAAAAATAAATTTATTCCGGTGATTTTATCTGGTGGGATGGGTACGAGACTCTGGCCGGTTTCGCGCGCCAGCCTTCCGAAACAATTTTGCGAATTTTTAGATGAATCACTGCTTGAGAAAACCATTAAGCGCTTGCTTCCCCTTGGTTCAGTATGGACGTTGACGACAGCTGAGTTGAGCACTTTAACAAACCGGGTTTTTTCGCAGTTGGGTATTCCCCTAAATCAGATATTGTTTGAGCCAATGGGCAAAAATACGGCGCCAGCTATTGCGCTGCTCTGTCACCAATTGAATCTTACGGGTGAAAGAGATTCAGTGGTTGGGATATTTCCGGCTGACCACCTGGTAATGAATGAAAAAGAATTTCAAAAGGCATTGAAGCTGGCAATACAAACAGCTGAGCAAGCCCCTATTGTGACCTTGGGGATTCAGCCCGAGTACGCGGCTACGGGATTTGGCTATATTGAAGTGGCTAGAGAGAAATTGTTACAGTTTGAAAATTTAAGCGCTCACAGTGTGCGTTCATTTCGCGAAAAACCTGATTTAAAAACTGCCGAAAAATTTTTAGCCAGTGGCGCTTTCTTTTGGAATGCTGGCATCTTTGTTTTTAAAGTCTCAAGCATGATTGCATTGTTTGAATCATTGATGCCTGCACTCTGGTCTGAGATAGTCAAAATCAAGAGTGATTTATCAAATTTGACGGCGATTTATTCACAAGTTAAATCCGTAAGTATTGACTACGGAATTATGGAAAAACTCAAAACCCAGGTTTGTGTCCCATGTGAAATTGGCTGGAGTGATTTGGGCTCATGGGATGATGTTGCCAGATTTGGGGCTCCGCCATTTTCTTTGCCCTTGGCTAATTTTGCCGAGGCGGTTGAGCACGATGCGAAAAACAATTTTGTTTTTTCAGATCACAAAAAAGTTGTTGGCTTAGTCGGCGTTGAGGATTTAATTATCGTCGACACTGAAGATGCCTTACTCGTTGCAAAACGTGGCGCAAGTCAAAAGGTGCGTTCGATTGTAGATAGTCTGATCAGTTCGAAAAATAAATCAGCCAAAGAACATCGCTTTGAACTTAGACCTTGGGGAAAATTTGCAATATTAAAAGATGAAGCGCATTTTAAATCGAAAATCATATCGGTCGATCCACAGTCGCAAATATCCTATCAGTCCCATGCCAAACGCGCCGAAAATTGGATTATTGTAAAGGGTCAGGGTGAAGTCGTACTCAATAATAAGGTGATTCCGGTAAAATTGGGTGATTCAATTCAGATTCCACTTGGAGCGAAACATCGAATGAGAAATACCGGAGCTAGTGTTCTTGAGTTTATAGAAGTGCAGACGGGAAGTTACTTTGGCGAAGACGACATCACGAGGTTTGAAGATGATTATAAGCGAATTTAAAATCAAGAACTGTTTTTTGGACAGGTCTTTGGGTAGGTCTTTAGGTAGGTTTTTGGATAGGTTTTTGGATAGGTTTTTGGATAGGCCTTTGGGTAGGGTTTTGGGTAGGTCCTTGGGTTTTGCATTAAGTTTTGCTTTTAAATTAGAATTAATTTTGCTGTTAGGTTTGGCGACGCTGGCGGGCTCAAACGCCAAAGCTGCGAGCTGCGGTTCGCTCGCTGCGGTTCAGGGAACTGTTGACGTTTTGCGAACCCAGGTTAAATCGGGCGACGAAGCCAATCGCTTTGTCGTCGTCGGCAAAAACTTTTTGCCTCTTGAGTGTGATGATATTATTGTCACTAGAGGGCAATCAGTTGCTAAAGTAATATTGGCAAACGGCAAAATTTCGATGGGACCAGATTCACGAATTGAAATCGCCGGAGTCACGGGTAATCAAGACAAACCTGATGTCAATATTGTAAATTTAGCTTACGGAAAAGTGCGCTCACTCATTCAGAAAAAACCGAAAGAAACAGAAAAAGATGCGGCGATCAAGGCCTCTGCTCCACAATCGAGTTTTCAAATACGAACCCATACTGCGGTCGCAGGTGTACGCGGCACGGACTTCTATGTCGGCTATGATCCCAACAGTCTTGGGACTCAGCAGGCCACCCTCGCCGGAAGGGTTGAAGTTGAACACAAAGCGACTCGACAAAAAGTTTCGGTTGGTGCTGGGCAACAGGTTGCCGTGGAGACAGCGTCAAGAGCGGACGCGAATGATTTAGCTGCTACCGCAAAACCTAAGCAGTTGATCGTTATTCCAATTCAGGAATCGATTAAGCATGATCTACGAATTGCCTCTGCCGTGGCCAAGGACGATAAAGATTTCGCCGGCAAAGAAGCGGTCAAGGTGCTCGGTAATCCTGAGTCATGGACAATCGAAAAAGAGTCGATTCCGTCAAAATATAAAGACCTGAAAAACGAGTTTTAGGTGGTTCTTTCTTTTTTCAGTTGGTTTTATGTGGAAAACCTGAGCTCAGGGTCGGTGAGACAGATTGATTCAATTGAAAAAAGACCTTTTGAAAACTCAAGTAGACGATTCACAAAGCCAGGTATTACGAGAAATGATTTCTCGCATTGAATTGAAAATAGCCGCAGCAGCTTCTGTGCTATAGGCCGAGGTACCTAAAACTGATACAGCAGCCCAAAATGCACAAGTGCATTCAAGTTTGATATAAGACCATGTTCGTTGGTGGCCTCATTTGGAACCGATCCAAAAGTATTACTCTGGACATTTCGATCTGATTTGGTGGTTGGATGAACCGTTTGATTGAGCTCAAGCTCAGTGCTTGCAAAAATACCAAGACCTCCGAGCCAAGTGGGTCGATAGAGCATATCGTAGCCAAAGCCAGCACTTACACCAAAATAATCTAAAACTTGTTCGCTATGGTATCCTCCGCAAGAAGACCCACAATTATTGCCGGCAACGCTTGAATTGATATTGAGTTCATTGCGCATCCAAGTAACTCCGGCGTGAACAAATGGTGACCACCATCGATCGAAATGAAATCGATAGCCCCCGTCTAAGCCAAAACTACGAAGGCGATCTGAGGCGACGACGCCATTTGGAGTATAGTTGTAATTGCCGCCGCTATTGTTCTTGTGATCGTCGGTTTGCAAATAGCGAAAGCCAATAATGTAGGCCCCTTCACGATCATGGCTGTTATCATGGTCGCGATCACGGTCGCGATCACGGTCGCGAAAACTAAACTGTAGCCTTGGTCCACCCGAAGCGTAATCATAGTGATTCAGATAACCGTTAGCATGAATTACAATTCCAGGACCAAACTCTGGACCAAAACTTAAACGGTACTTGATTGGAATTGCAGTTTTTGGTTTCAGGAGTTTTTCACCCTCTCTTGGAATTTTATACAGATTGTCGAAATTATATTGGGCTTGTGGACTTTGATTAGCAGGATCTAGATTGATCCCAGTTTTTGATATCTGATAGATTTTTCGACTTGATAGCGTTTGACTGAGTTTAGCAATGCCGGTTACGACAAATATTTTACCGGTCATTTCGAAAAGTATTTCGCCTTGAGGGGTGATTTCAACTCCGTGAAAATTAAACTTCTCCTCACTTTTTTCAGCGCACAAAAAACGAACGGCTTTGGTGGTAAGCCGCCATGGTTTTTCGCCTTGGGGGCCGACGAGACTGCCTTCACCATAAGCGACGACGATGCAGTTTTGGCGAGTAACAAATTTGATTGTCGCATTGGATTCAAGCTTGATTTTAGTGTCTTCGTAAATGGGTGTGCTATATTTTACTTCTTCTTTTTCGCCGCCCAAACTCAAGACCGAGCTAGTGCCTTCGGCAAATTGCACGAAGCCTTCGAAAGAAATCAGTTTTTTGCTCTCTTTAGGAGGAGTTAATTTGTCGGTTGTCTCTGCGGAAGCGGCGCTACAGAAAAAGAGAAATAAAATCACACAATGAATCTTCATTGGCTCAGGCTAACAAAGCGCTGAGATTTGGCAAAGAACTTTGAAGAGGCAGCTTTCATAACTAGTCGTGAGGTAAAATGCTGAGCTGGTCTTCGCAGCTGGGCTTACATCTGGGCTTACATCTGGGCTTACATCTGGCCTTACAGCTGGTCTAAACTATGCTGAAGGCAATCTCGCTAGAAAAAATCATTTTGATAGGCTGGACTTAAGTTCAATTTTGGCCGTTAGCGAGCGCTCTAGACTAGCCATTTCTTATGGTGAAAATGAAAATTGAATTATGACAAATAAAGTTTTTGTGAGTGGCTTGCTGTTTTCAGTTCTTGTGAGTGCCTGTGCAAAAAACGAGGTCATAACAAATCCTCAGGCCGATGGACAGTTTCCCAACCAACAACCTTCGTACCAGCAGCCAGGTGAAATTGCGCCGCCACCGCCGCCTAAATCGCCGCCGTTTAAGTCGACAGAACCGTCTCCGCCAATTCATTCAAGTATTGATTTTAGTGCGATCATTTGGCCAGCCAGCATGGGTCTGGTGGATCAGCGCGCTCTCGAGCTTGCGCTAAATATAACCGGAAGCTTTGAGGGACTCGAATCTTGGACGAATATCACCACCAATTTCGATAAGCAGGGAATGAGCTTGGGCTTGCTCAGTCAAAACTTTGGTCAAGGAACACTTCAGCCATTGTTAATTAGTATGCGCGATAAATATCCGAATGAAATGTCGCGAATTTTTTCACAAGCTCACTTGCTTTCGCTCTATGCGATGCTTACCGACTGGCAGAGATTTGGCCCATCGAAGGCGGCGTTGAGAGTCGCAAAACTTTCAATATTTGATATGATCACGCTCGCTGGGCCACAAAGTGATTCGGTAAACTGGGCGGTTAGAAATCTTTATACAGATGGCGCTGGACTAAAATTTATTCCACAATGGAAGTCCGAATTTCAAACATTGGCAAATATTCCTGAGTACATCAATTTGCAATTTGTAGAAGCTCTCGCCATGCATGACCAGGCGAAGGTCTATGCCAGACAAACCGGAGTGAACCAATTGCGAAGTTATTTAATGATGTTTGATGTGGTCGATCAGAATGGCGATATGCCAGACGAAGACTTTGATGATTATCAAACCTATTTGCTGGCAAAGCCAAAAGCGAGCGACGACGAGCGCCTAACAGAACTGGTTAGGCTTAGAATTCGCCATGTGAAACCAATTTATATGGAAGATGTGCGCAGTCGCAAGATGGCGATCATTAATGGCCAGGGTCTTGTTCACACGGCTCAAAGAAATCTAGAGACTCAATACAATTTCAATCGGCTCGAAGTTTACTAGCGACTTGTTAAGAAATAATAAATCATTATATTTGCGACAGCTAACGCGCGAAGTCCAGAGCTGAGTCTAGTTGAGTGCGGCACCACTTTCGCACTATTATAGCTACATCCTAATTGTTCTTTACCCCTGGAGAATTTATGGCGAAAATTGAAACCAGTCCTGAATTAGTTCAAAAAGTTTATGCAACAACTCGTGAAAATATTAAAAAGTTTCAAGCAAAATATGCCAAAGAAAATTCGGGTAAGACAAAAGTTCTCACACTTGCCGAAAAGTTATTATTTGGTCATCTGGATGATGTCGCCACGCAAGATTTCGTACGTGGCAGTTCTTTTTTACTCTTGAGACCAGATCGTGTGGCCATGCAAGATGCGACGGCGCAAATGGCACTCTTACAATTTATGTTAGCCGGAAAAGACGAGGCGCATGTGCCGGCGACGGTTCACTGCGATCATTTGATTCGCGCCAATGCTGGAGCCGAAAAAGATATGGCGATTGCAATGGGCGAGAATAAAGAGGTATTTGATTTTCTTGCAACTGCGAGCTCACGCTATAATTTGGGTTTTTGGAAGCCCGGTGCCGGCATCATTCACCAAGTGGTTTTAGAGAATTATGCCTTTCCTGGAGGGCTTATGATCGGAACGGACTCGCATACTCCAAACGCTGGTGGTCTTGGAATGGCTGCCGTGGGAGTGGGGGGCGCCGATGCGTCTGATGTGATGGCTGGTTTAGCTTGGGAGGTGAAAAATCCTCAGCTGATTGGCGTTCATCTCAAGGGTAAAATGAGTGGTTGGACTTCGGCAAAAGATGTCATCTTAAAACTTTGTGGAATTCTCACGACCAAGGGGGGGACGGATAAAATTGTTGAATACTTTGGCGAGGGATGCCACTCGATTAGCGCCACTGGTAAAGGAACCATTACAAATATGGGCGCTGAGCTCGGCGCCACTTGCTCGATCTTTCCCTACGATGAGCGCATGGCGACTTATCTAAAGACCACCAATCGTGCAGAGCTAGCGAAAATTGCCGATGCGAACAAAGATATATTATCAGCTGATGCTGAGGTGCACGCTCATCCGGAAAAGTATTTTGATCAAGTCATTGAATTGGATCTCTCGACTTTGGAGCCTCATTGGGTAGGCCCTCATTCTCCTGACATAGCACGCCCAGTTTCAAAAATGGCAGCTGATGCCAAAGAAGGTGGCTGGCCAACGACTTTATCTGCGGCACTCATTGGCTCTTGTACGAATTCGTCTTATGAAGACATTGGCCGCTCGGCATTTATCGCTAAGCAAGCACTCGAAGCAGGCATTAAAATGCCACAATATTTTTATGTCTCGCCTGGCTCGACGCAAATTCAGAATACCATCAGCCGTGATGGGCAGTTGGATACGCTTAATAAAGTTGGTGCGACAGTGCTCGCCAATGCATGTGGTCCATGTATTGGTCAATGGAAGCGCGATGATATTAAGAAGGGTGATCGGAATTCAATCGTCACTTCTTTTAATCGCAACTTCAAAGCTCGTAACGATGATAATCCTGATACTCTAGCCTTTATCGGCTCTCCTGAAATGGTTATGGCGGTAGGCTTGGCGGGTCGACTTGATTTTAATCCTATGACCGACACGCTTGATACTCCATCGGGAAAGAAAATTAAATTGATGGCTCCCGAGGCGCCGGAGTTGCCAGCACGTGGATTCGTAGCCGACCCAGATGGTTATCAGGCACCAAAAGGAAAGTCAGTCGAAGTTAAGGTCTCTTCAAGTTCGGATCGCTTGCAATTGCTCACGCCATTTGCCAAATGGAGTGGTCAAGATTTTGAGAATCTTCTTGTACTCTGCAAAGCAAAAGGCAAGTGCACTACAGATCATATTTCACCCGCCGGCAAATGGCTTAAGTACCGAGGCCATATTGACAATATATCAAATAATATGTTGTTGGGAGCGGTGAATGCATTTAGCGGAGCCACCGGCCAAGGCAAAAATTTGTTGACCAGTGAAGTGAAAGAATTTGCTCAAGTGGCTAGAGATTACAAGGCTAAAGGCCAAGCCTGGGTTATTGTTGGCGACGAGAACTACGGCGAAGGTTCGTCGCGAGAGCATGCGGCCATGTGTCCTCGCCACTTGGGCGCGCTAGCAGTCATTGTGCGAAGCTTCGCACGTATTCACGAAACAAACTTGAAAAAACAAGGGGCACTTGCCTTGATGTTTGCAAATCCGGCCGATTACGAAAAGATCAAAGAAGATGACGTACTTGCAATTCACGGTTTGACAAGTTTTGCTCCTGGCAAAAATCTTCAGTTAGTCATCAAGCACAAAGATGGTAAATCTGAGACTGCCGAGTTAAAACATAGTTTCAATGCTGAACAGATTAAGTGGTTCAAGGCGGGAAGTGCACTTAACCTATTGAGAAGTTTGAAATCGCACTAAAAGAGCTACTTTGCTGTAGTGCCTAGCGGAAATAAATATTGAGTGTGAACGGCCATCTGGGCTTTGTCGTCTGCTGTGCGATTGGCCTTTGTCATCGAATAAATTTCAATGACTGGGCCACCAAGAGTATAGTGATTTTCTGTAATCCATTTCATGGCCTTTGGATAAACTTTCATCGGTCCAAGGGAGGGAGCGCCATCAAATTCAGCGGTTAAATAGAAGCGACGAGGAATTTCTCGAAATGAAAATTTGTTAGGCAAATTTCTCGGTTCTTCTCCAACTAAACAGCCGCCGTTACTCTGCAAGCGTTCTTCAAGGACTCTTTCAGGATCGTCGAGAAACTCCCCAAAACTTAAATTACACGGAACAGAATTTTCGTTTGCCCATTTTTCTACGGGCTCAATACTATCTAGAATTTTGTGATAGGGCCCAA
Organism: Bdellovibrionales bacterium; assembly: GCA_043784965.1. Taxonomy (GTDB): domain Bacteria; phylum Bdellovibrionota; class Bdellovibrionia; order Bdellovibrionales; family JAMPXM01; genus JAYTQQ01. Next base: position 4,364 of record JAYVXS010000136.1, on the reverse strand, counting down.
CGTGATGGATGAAAACAATTTTAAAGGGGCCAAGATCTTGGCTGAGCAGTTCTACAGGCTTGTATGCGCCGAGGTGAATATAGAGATAGCTTGCGAAGCCAACAATTGTAAGCAGCGTGGTTGAAATAACAAGCGGGAGAAGTTTCACTAAATATTTTGCCAATCTACGCGGTGGTTTTTAAAGACAAGGCTAGCTTTTGAGGATACCTTTACTAGGCAATCCTTCAGATTTGGATTCTTCTGCAAGGCTGAGGCGAGCTGTAAACATTCTTCAGGTTTCAAGTATTCAGATTCTGAAGCTTTAATACAATATGCGAGATCGCCCTGCAGACCAATCAAAAAACTCTTCCAAGCCAATTCATTTACCGCAGTATGCTGGCTGAGGCAAGTCGAGTCCAAGCCAATTGGAGAATTTAAGACATTCATGCCTATACCAATTATGCATCGACCTTCAGTGCGGCTCACAATGTTTTCAATGAGAATTCCACAGAGTTTCGCTTTACCTAAAAAAATATCATTAGGGGCCTTTAGTGAAAATGCCAGCCCCGAAAAATAAAGATTGAGGTTATTGTAAATCGCAAGGCCTACAAGTGGTGCTAAGATCGGTTGTGGATTTTTTTGAAATGAAAAGCTCCAAGAAGAAAGCAGACAGGTTCCGCTGTCACTATCGCTCCAGCTATTTTGATTGCGGCCACGCCCTGCAGTTTGATGATTGGTCAAATAAACCTTGAGCGGAGCCTTCAGCTGCAAGGCTTGCTCTTTGGCGATGCTATTTGTACTGGTCGTTTCATTTTCAAACCAAGTTTCAATTTGAATTTCAGAAAGGATTTTTTGGGTGGTTTTGCCGATATCAAAAAAGCTCATTTATATTCCGATGACTTCGCTTTGCAGCCAATCAAAAATCAAACTCACATCTACTGTAGGCGCTGAGTGGGTCAGCGCGCCGACGCTTATGTAGGTTACGCCAAGCTCAGCGACAGAGGCTACTCTTTCAAGGCTCATATTGCCACTGGCTTCAGTGCGAATCTTAGACGGAATGATATGCAGAGATTCTCGCATCAATTCCAGGCTCATATTGTCGAGTAAAATACAGTCCACATTTGCCGCCACTGCCTCTTTGACTTGTGCAAGATTGCTCGCCTCGACCTCAATTTTTTCTTGGCTATGTTCACGAATCCGGCTAACCGCCATGCTGAGGCCACCGGCGACGGCGATATGATTGTCCTTGATTAAGATTGCATCTGACAAGTTACTGCGATGGTTCGAGCCGCCGCCATGAACCACTGCTTTTTTTGCTAGTTCACGGTAGATCGGAAGAGTTTTTCGTGTATCGAGTATGGTCGTCTTTGTATGAGATATTTGATCAACAAATTTGCGAGTTAGTGTTGCAATTCCTGATAAATGACCCAAGAAATTTAGACTCACCCGCTCAGCTTTCAATACTTGAATCAAATCACCGGTGATTTGACAAATGACTTGGCGATCACGAATCGCCTCACCCTCTTTAAAAAACCATTGCAAGCGAGCCGTGGGTTCAAGCACCATTATGCTTTCTTCAAAGGGGCCGCAGCCAGATAAAATCATATCGCATTTAGAAATCAGTTTTGCATTTCCTATGCGTGGGCCAAGCGCCAAGGATTCGGTAGTTAAATCTCCGCTCGGCATATCTTCTTTAAGAGCTGCATGAATTATATCTAGTAGAATCATGATGGCATGTCCTCACTCAATAAGCGATCCAACTCTTTTTGAATCAATTGCTTGGCCATTTCAGGCAATATTTTTTGAATTATTTTCTCAACTAGTTCGCGAGTCTGCTCGCGTACGACTTTCTCGATAAGAGCCTGATCAATTGCTGTTGAGGGTGGCAAGGCCTGTCTAGAAATAGAACTAGTTGGCGGTGACCTTGTCGGCAGCGGCGGTGGTAGCGATTTTAGATTTGGTGGCGGCGGCTGAACTGGTGGTTCGGCAGCTGGGCTAGAAAATTCAGCTGGCAATTCAACTATATCACCTGGTTTTATTGGTGATACGTCATGCTCCGGAAGATGAAAATTCCATCCTGTCGAGGCGGCTTCGTCTGACTTAGTTTGCTGAGGGGGTGGCTCAACTTCGTCGAGTTCTAGATTGAGTGGTTCGGCATCACTATCAGCAAAATCAAAAGATTGATAAGAGGTTTCATCTAATGGCGCGCTCTTCGTAGCTGGTGGATTTTTGCGTCCAGAAGAAGGCGATTCATTATTATAGCTCGGGCTGGTTTTCTGTCCTACCTGAGTGACGTCGATTTTTCCGAGATCCATTAAGCTAAATGGGTCAATATCGTCAGAGGCATCAATTTTAAATTTCGATAAATCTTTTTGCTCCCAAGACTCTAGATTTTCTCCGAGATTGAAATCTTTCATCACGGTGTTATCAAGATCGCGAACTGGTGGCGTTAGCTTGATCGCAGAGAAATCCTCTAGCGCTCTATTTAAGTCGTTAGCCGGGTTCTCATCTAACTCACCAAAAGATTGAATATCTTCAAAGCTGTCCATATTCCAATTAGTCGGCTTCGCTTCCGAATTAGCTGGCTTGCCAGTTGGAATAGGCGACCGACTAGGTGGATTTGGTGGAGCAACACTGCCAGAGACGCGACTATTTTGCGGCGGGGCTGGAATCCCGAGCCGAGAAAAAGTATCTTCAGAAATCGCCGCAGTCTTTTTTGCAAGCTGTTCACTCTTTAAGGGTTCAGTCAGATTGGTCGGAAATTTTAAATAACTTGAAGCTGCCTGCTCGCGAGTCTTACTCGCGAAGGTATTCATTAACTTTCTCAGATCTTCGACCTCAAAGGGCTTCTCAAGCTTCGCGTTGGCTCTTGATTTAACAAAGGCCTTTTCGTCGAGATCCATGAAGGAGCTCCACATCAATATGACTGGGATCTGAGTAAGCGACACATCATTCTTAATGTCGAAGCAAACCTCGTAGCCATTTTTTTTCTGCAGAAGTACATCGGCTAAAATAATATCGGGATTAAATTGCTTAGCCACCTCTACAACATCGAGGCCACTTTGCACGACCTTTACGTCAACAGCAAAGTCTTGAAGTGCGAGACTGATGACTTTTTTAATGGTCGAACTTTCGTCCGCCAACAAGACGCGTAATGCCATATGATGATTGAACGATTTTAATTTTCTGGAGTCAAGGCTGGCAGTGTATGCCATAATTAAATCTTAGAAGGGGGGTCCATGTTTTTACTTATCGATCGTTTTATCGCAAAAATGTTCTTTGCATTTTTTTTGGGCGGTCTCGTTGTATTTGTGACTCTCTTTATTGCTGTGGATTTCATGTCAAATATGGTTCGTTTTCAGGCTTCTTCTGCGAGTCTTATGCAGTATTATTTTTTATATGCCCCTGGTTTGGTGTATCAGATGATCCCGGTTGCCTGCTTACTGGCTACAATTCTGACCCTGAGTACTCTCAATCGCAACAACGAGTTAGTTGCCCTTTTTAGCGCTGGGATGAGCTTGGCGCGCATCAGTTCGCCGATATTGGTCCTGGTTACGATTATTTCAGCTTTATCTTTTTGGTTGGGCGACAAAGTGATTCCGTTGGTCAATCAGAAAAAAAACTATGTGATGTACGTTGAGATTCGCAAACAACCCGGTCTTTATTCGACCGTGAAAACCAATCGGATTTGGTATCGTTCCGGAGATATTCTTTTCAATATCAAAGTGCTTCAGCCTGAGAAGAAACATGCACAAGGCATCACGCTTTATTATTTTGATACTTCTTGGCACCTCGGACAGATTATTCAGGCCAACGATGTAGATATGCAGGGGACACAGTGGCGCCTCAAAAAAGGCTCAGTTACCTTATTCGCCGCAGAAACGGCGGCCCCAATTGTGCAGAAATTTGACGAAAAAAGCATCGTCATGAGCGAGGATGTTGGCGACCTGCAAGATTCATCAAAAAGCTCGGATGTCTTAAGCCTTAAAGAATTGGGGCGATTCATTCAGAAAAATAAAGAGGCAGGGCTGGATACTCAGCGCTATGAGGTGGATTATCAATCGAAATTCAGCTTCGCCTTTGCAGCTTTTGTCATGTCATTCATTGGGATTCCATTTAGTATTGGTAAAGGCCGAACCGGAAGTCGTACCTTCAGTTTTGGCATGTGCATTGCCTTAACCTTCTTGTATTATGCAGCCTATACCTCGGGATTAACAATGGGGCAGCAAGGGGCACTGAGTCCTTTGCTGGCGGCCTGGGCGCCCAATATTTTGATGCTCGCTTTTTCATTTTATCTTCTGTTAAGACTAAAACGTTAAGACTAAAACGTTAAGACTAAAACGTTAAGACTAAAACGTTAAGACTAAAACGTTAAGACTAAAACG
>JAYVXS010000135.1:0-5554 GCA_043784965.1 Bdellovibrionales bacterium | reverse complement strand
AAGTGATTTATGTCCACCACAGACGCCTCTTGTTGACTGAAGTCCATTGTTGCCCCCGCATACCCCGATTAATGAAATATGTTTCTGACATACAAATTTGTTAAAGTGAAAAGCTTTTTACGATCTGATCACGAATTATATTTTTTCTATACACCGACTCTGAACGATTGAATATTCTACTTTTTGTAAAAAATAAAATTTTATGGAGAATGACCACTCCGCCGGAAAGGGCTTATCGGCTCGAGTTCGTAAGCATTTTTACAAGAGTATTTCAAATGCTTCACAAAATTTGTTTGGATTTCAAATTTTCAATGATTCCAGTAATATTTGAAGCTTGAAGATTACTATGGATGCTGAGACTTTTAAGTGTATTTGCAATTTCTTCGTCGCTGAGCTTCAATTTGCCAGAAATGGATTCGGCCATTTCATCGGCAAGATTTACACACTGAGCAATCTGCAAAACTTTTGAAGAACGCAGTTTCAATAACTCAATATCATGGTGAAAGGCGACAACCTCTTCAATTTCGGACATATATTCAGTGGCAATTAATAGCATGCTGCCAATCTCACAGTGTGAGACATTCAAATACTTTTTTTCGACTTCGAGCTCCAAGGTATTTTGCCACTTTTTATTTTCTCGGTGGCGGGTAAATTCTTTCAAAATATGAGCGCTTTCTTCGGGGTAAATCAACCACATTAGAATTCGACCTATATCGTGCGTGAGCCCTGCCATAAAGGCTTGTCGACATTGCGAACTGGATTGTTTTGAAAAATTTGCAAAAGACCAAGCTAATGCTGCCGTTTTGGTACTGTGCTCCCAAAGAGCTTTGAAATTTACTTCAAAAGCCAACTGCAGCTTGCGATGAATTAAAAGATGATTCAAAAAATCAAACAAGAATCCAGCCGCCCACGCACCGCCCGAAAAATCACCACCTAATTTTTTAGTTAATGCCTCAGTTTCTTCAGCGTATATTAGAAAATTTTTTTCATTCAATATTTTTTTAAAAATGCTGTCTTGGTCGTCGGTTGTGCAGGCCAAAATACAATTTGAAAATATGAAATCTCGAACGCGATTTTTGCCAATCAAAACAACCGCGTGAGATATCGATTGCACTGAGCCATTTTTAAGTTGAAGATTTGCATCCAGAATGATTTGCCGACTCACGACGGGGTCAGTTTTTAGGCAATCTTCAAAATCAGTGGCTTTGTCATCGCCAGCAATAATTGGCTTTAAAATCAATTTGGTTATATCATTTAGCTCAAAGTATTTTAATCCTTCGCGGTAGAGCTCACGTTGAACTATTCTTTGCATTAATTGTCCCCGCCTTTACTAATTTGCATTGCTTGACCACCAACAAAGATAACCAAGGCGATTAAAATACAGGCGATTAAAAACCACTTAAGCAGCATTGAAAATCCAAATCCATCCGAACTGATTTCAATTTCTTTGGTGGCTGGACCGCGAGAAGGATCAATATTTACTTCTTTTGCGCGTAAGTTTCGTGAATTGGTTGAAGCCACTTCTTTTGGGGCCAATTTTTCTTCTCGCTTAGCCTCTTCACTTTCTAAACTAAATCTGCCATCCAGTCTTTTGAGAGAAACTTCGAAGCCATTTTTTGGCTTTAAATCTTTATAGTCGTATTGTTCGCCAACTTTAACATATGAATCTCCAGAGTCATTTTTCTCAGATGATGACCCCGCCTTCCCGACGACCCGCTGAGAGGCTTTGCGATATTGCCCACCGGCCTGACCGCCGCCATTAACCCCAACAGTTTCGCCAGCACCTCTACCACCACCTACATCAGACGATCCGCTTGAGGAATTTGCGGCTTGAGTTTGAGGCTTTTTTGCACCCTTACTTCCGGCGCCGCCGCCAGAGCCATTTTGAGCGCCGCCATCTTTATTCGCATCGTTTTCACCGGAACCCTTGTCCCCACCGCCACCGCCACCCCCGCCACCCAAAGCAGTTTTAATATTCGCATTGAGCGATGCCAAACAAGAAGAATTTGGGTCTGAGGATTGGCCACCCAACTCACCGGTCTCAAGCAAGCAGGCAATATAATTACCCTTGCCAAACAGCGCATCAATATAAGCATTAAAGGCTTGGCTGAATTGTTTCAATGGACCTAAAATCAAGGCTAAAATAATTACGATCAATAGAATATATTCTATTGTGGCCTGACCACTATTTTTCTTAAGCTGGCCAATGGTCGAGGACATCGGTTAAAGGCTCCATCAAAAAAAAAATTAAGCTACACTAACTACCAATACAAGTACTTGTTTTAGTAGTTTAATAGCTAAAGAGTTCACACGTACTTCAATGCACTTAACGGCATTTTGGGGCGAAAAATGAAGTATTTACCAATAATTTCTATGCTAGTGTGCCTGTCAGTTCTCACCAGTGTCCAAATGGCATTGGGCGCCCCTCCACTAGTAAAAACCAAGGTTTCTCCTGAAGTCATGGCCAAGATAAGTCAGGCACTTTTGCTACAAAAACGAGATCAAAATGGCGAAGCTATTTTGCTCTTAAAACCCCTTTCTGCCGACTTGCCTCGACATGGACTCTTGGCTCTCGCAAAGGCCTACCATTCACAGAAAAACTTTTTAGAAGAAACCCGCATTCTTGAAATAGTAATTGGGCAAAACGACAAAGACTATTATGTTCAAAATTTGTTGGCCGAATGCTATTTGGCTAACCGCGATTTTGAAAAGGCCGCTGATAATTTTAGCTTAGCAAGAGAGCTTAAGAAAGACTATCTGCCAGCGTATCAAGGTCTCAAAAAGACTTATGAAGCCAAGGGACAAGTCGACGATGCTAGACTCACACTGATGGATATGATCCGCATTTTTGGTGAAAAGAAATTTTATCTTAATGAAATTTGCCGACTCTATTCAGTTGAAGGCTCCGTCCAAGAAGGAATAAATGCCTGTCAAAAGGCGACCTCAAGCGACCCCAATTACCCAGCCAATCACATATACCTTGGAAGAATGCTCATCGAAAACGAGCAAGCTGAGCGCGGCGAAATGATCATTCTTAAGGCCGCAAAACAATTTCAAAAGTCTGATATGTCTCAAATTGCTGCTGGTAATTTAAAGTTTAAACATAAGCAATGGCGGGCGGCTGCGGATATTTTTGCACAGGCGACGATTGCCAATCCATTATCGGACGAGGGCTTCATAGGCTGGGCCAGGTCACTTTTTGAAATGCAAAAGTATATTGATGCAAAAATTGCTTTCACCCAAGCCTGTTCGCTCAACAAAAAATATCTACCCGAGCTACGCAATGCAATTGCTGAGCTTCGGCAAAAGAATCAGCTTGGATTTGTAAATCAATATGAAAGTGTCTTACCTCGCTGCGGCGGCTAATTCGGAGATTTTTTGTAGCAGCACAATAGTCCGCCAAATTTAACTGTCGTAAAATACACACAACTTTAGCCTGGATCGATTTAACTTAGTTTAAAAGAAGTTTTCGCACCAATTTTATTTTTGCCACAGAGTGAAATTTAGATTTTTAATGACCCGATACTATGGCCGTGTAAGCTAATTAAATCCAATAAGGACCACTTTATGATACAACCGAAAGATATTTCTATAGCAACGCTCGCCGGAGGTTGTTTCTGGGGAGTTGAAGAACTCTTCCGCAAATTGGATGGCATCGTCAATACAGAGGTTGGCTACACTGGTGGAGATTTTGAAAATCCAACCTACGAAGATTTAAAAACAGCTAAAACGGGACATGCTGAGGCCATCCAAATTGAGTTTGATTCGAGTCGATTGAGTTTCGAAAGTCTATTGCAATATTTTTTTCGCCTGCACGATCCGACCTCACTCAATCGCCAGGGTGGCGACGTTGGAACACAATATCGCTCTGCCATTTTTTATCATGATGCGGAACAAAAGTCCTGCGCACAAAAAATCATCACTGAAACTGAGGCATCAGGACGTTGGCCCAAAAGAATTGTGACTCAGGTCATGCCGGCCAGTAAATTTTACTCAGCTGAAAAGTACCATCAAGACTATTTAGTCAAAAATCCTGGTGGATATACTTGTCATTTTTTGAGAGATTAGTAGACACCTAAAAATATTTTTCATTAACTTACGAAGGAGTATTTATGATCAAACTGACGAGCTTAATAAAATCGGGCACCCTAGCCATTTCAACATTGGTATTAATCTTTGGTTGTTCAAACCCGAATAAGGCAGAAAAAATTGAAACTAAGGGCGAAAAAATGAAGGCTATTGGTGACAACACCTCTGTCGGTCTCAATAAAAAAGGCGAAATGGTTTCTAGAAAGAAAGTTGAGATGGCAGATCATCTTCAGCAAATTCAACGACGGGTTTACACCCTCGAAGAAGATGTTTATGGTAGCGACGACATGGGTAACAAAGGCAAATGGGGAGTTTTAAGAGATTGTTTAAAGCAGGCCAATTCAAAAGAACTGGGCGGCGACGGCAAACTGCATCCGATACCAGACAAACGACAGGTGACAAAAAAAGAGTCTCAATTGAAGATTGGCTTGGACGAGCAAGGTAATCTCGTTGGTATTTCAGATGAATATTTAAAAGATCGAATCGAGCGATTCAATGGTTACGAAGAAATATTGCAAAAAGACAAAGATTTTTATGATGAGAAAATTCAAATTTGCCAAGCACTAATCGCGGATAAAAATTTTGATGCAAAAAATCTTGCCAAATTGAATTCTGCCGTTAGCGCTGAAGTAGTCGAGGTTCGCACTTACGTAGACCCAATGACTTCTCAAATTAATAGTTTTGTATGCTCATATGTGAAGCCCGGCGCCTCGCTCAAGCAGGTTGTAAGCCACGCGGTGGATTCTGGATGGATAAAAGAAGAGGAACTAAAAGAACATGAAGTCGGAACCGATGTAAAAGATGCCACCGGATATACCTTTAATCACACTTTTAAAGTTGGAAATTGGGCATTGGCCTTTGATAAATCATACGTTTATGGCGAGTTGATGAACGAGAACGGCGCAGATGCTAATCTTGTCGCCTGGATGAATAGTGCTAGTAAGGATGTCGCCCGGGGCGATACCTGCCTGCCAAGCAAAAGCGGCAGATGGACAAAAAATAGAAAGTAGGCTCAACTATGGAATCAAGCTCAAAAAAATTCGCGATCCTTAAGTCATTTTTTACATACGCAGTTTTTTTGAGCTTAGCCATAGCTTGTAGCCATAAAACAGTTCTCACCACGTCTAATACGCCAGCTTCATTTCAGAGATTCTCTTCTAAGAAAATGAAAAGCAATTATGTTTTGGATTCTGAGGTGATGATAAGTATCCATAATCAAAATGGACAACCGGTTGTACAAGTCGATCTACCACACTCTCGTGGCTGCCAGGTGACCCTCGATCAAGAGTATCCTGGCTTTGTATACCCAGAGCACATCACAAATAGTCTTGATAAAATAGATCCTGTGGTTTTCGTTCTTAAATACGATGCGCGCTGCTTGGCCGAAAAAAAACAAGCCTATGGTGAACAAACGCTCAATGTACCGATGACCAACAAGATTGATCTCTATGCGCAGGTAATCGAC
>JAYVXS010000134.1:0-16907 GCA_043784965.1 Bdellovibrionales bacterium | reverse complement strand
AAAAATGTATTTTGACTTGCAGGTGCGAACCAAAAGCGATTGGTTATCGAGACTTCTAAGTTTGAAAGAGCGCCGCTTTTTTCAGCCGGCAGTGTTACTTGAGTCGTATTATTTATAGGTGTAACTTCGGCAAAGAGCTTTGTCATACAAAGCAAGCAAACTGCCGTCAGCGCTATAATTTGAAGGCAATGAGCTTTGCCAGTCTTAAAACTCTGAGGTCGAAACATTCAGATTCCTTTGCCACTAGGCCAATTCTATTAGCACAGCACTAACCTTGAGCAAAATCGGGGCCCAACAAAGGCCTTATAAACTCGGCTGCATCCGCCTCAGCTGCTCTCCGGAGCTTTAAATCCTTGCTGGGCTAAGATTCGTCGCAATTTGCGAGGCTATGTCAATTCGTTCGACAAAATCCGGGCCCCGGGATTTTGTTGGTTAAACTACTTAGGGACATCAGCGGCAGTTTCGGGGCAGCAGCAACGGATCTCGGTTTTTCGCTTTGGCTCCCGGTTATGGGTGGTCAGTAATTTAGAGCTGGTTTGAGTTGAGCTTTGAGCTCTGACCTCATTTGCGACTATATGAGGCTCCCTATGAGGAGCCTTGGCAGAGCAAGAGTTTGGGTCAATTTTTTTAAAAACTTCTGGCTAAACAGTGCCTTTCATAATACTTTCCTGGCGATCTAAATAACAGCTTGCCTAGGAGAGAGTTATGAAAAGAATCAGCTATCAGGTTGAGACTATTTTTACTTTTGTAATTTTTATAATCAGTCTTTTGAGCTCAGCCAATTTATTGGCTAAGCCAGTGGTGCCTCCGATGTCGAATGCTTCGACAGCTAATGCGGCCGCAGCGGCGACGGCGGCTAGGGTAACTCCGAGCCAACTATTAGCAAAACGTATTTTAACTGATGATGTTTTATTCGCCCAACAAAAAAATCGATCTGAAAATCTTCTCATTCAAATCTTAAATATTCCCGGGATTTATCCTGGAACGATTGTGGCCTCACCAAGCCAAGTGGCGCCCAACTATTTCTATCATTGGATCCGAGACGCAGCCGTTGGTTTTATGCAAGTTCAAAGTATTTATCTTACGAATGGCGGGGCTGAAAGTAACTCTTTGCAGGCCTGGATGATGGCGCACCTGTCGCTTAATTTAAAGTTTCAAGCCATTCCAAATCTTATGGCCGGCATAGGTGAACCAAAATTTAATTCTAATGGTACGGCCTTTCAGGGGCCCTGGGGGCGCCCACAGACTGATGGTCCGGCTTTGCGTGCAATTAGCTTCATTTATTTTCTCAATCGAATAGTAAGAGAAAATTGGCCAAATCGAAATCAAATAGTGGCGAGCTTGTATGATTCAAAGCTCCCTACGCATAGTTTGATAAAAACTGACCTCGAGTACGTCGCTCACAATTGGCAAATAGCTACATTTGATCTTTGGGAAGAATCCTTTGGAGCCCACTTTTTTACACTGATGGTTCAACGTCGCGCCATGATTGAAGGGTCTCGAGTTGCAGAAAAATTTGGTGATTTGGGAGCGGCTAAGTTTTATGCAGAGCAAGCGCAAAGGATCGCCCAAAGCCTTCAGGTTTTCTGGAATTCAAATGCAAATTATATTATGACTAGTGTTAATGTTAGGAGCGGGCCTCGTAAAACGAATTTAATCGACTCTTCAGTATTGATGGCAGCACTTTATGGGGATATTGGCGACGGTTACTACGCTCCATATGATGATCGAATATTGGCGAGCCTTCAGGTCATGAAAGAAAGTTTTCAAAAACTTTATCCAATCAATCAAAATACAAAAGTAGGAGTGGCTCTTGGGCGCTATCCTGATGATACCTATGATGGCGTTTCTACAAACGGAATTGGCAATCCTTGGTTTATTGCAAATCAGGCAGCCGCAGAGATTTACTATAGAACCTCGCTGCAGCTTTCTCGAGTTAAGCGGCTTCAAATTAGCCAGATAAACCTTCGTTTCTATACAGCCCTCATGCAGGGGCAAATGAAATTTACTCCTGGGCAGATCTTAACGTCCAGTGAACCAGCATTTGCACAAATCGTACGCCAGCTATTTGTTGAGGGTGATCGAGAGCTAGAGGTGACAATTGTTCATCGAGGGGCTGATGGCTCACTCTCAGAGCAGTTCAATCGCACATCAGGCTATATGCAAGGGGCGGTCAATCTCACCTGGAGTCATGCAAGTTTTCTTTCGGCAGTCTCGTGGCGCAATTACATTCGAAGCCAATTGTAAGTCGACGGCGCACAGGTGAAGCTAAAGCTAAACAATATTCTATCGACTTTGCAAAAAATTGGTCAAGCACTAATGGTACCCGTTTCGGTTTTACCGGCGGCGGGTCTTTTAGTGGCGCTTGGACGTATTCTAAAGGATTTTGATAAAAGTAGTTCTTTGATAGGGCAGGTTCTATTTTCTGGAGGACTCGCAATTTTTGAACAGCTCCCGTTGATCTTTGCAATTGGCGTTGCAATTGGATTTACTGGTGGTGCCGGCATCGCCGGTCTTGCCGCGGCAGTTGGCTACTTCACGATGATCAATATTTTGAAAATTATTAGCGATCATGAAAAACTTGCATTGGCAATTAATACCGGAGTTTTTGGCGGAATCATCGTAGGACTTTTGGCAGCTCAGATCTACAATCGATTTCAAAACATAAGACTTCCACAGATATTGGGCTTTTTTTCGGGTAAGCGTTTTGTCCCAATTATGACCGTTGCATTGACCTTTGTTTTGGCATTGATACTTGGCTACATCTGGCCGCCAATTCAAAGTGCCATTTACGATTTTGGTAATTCAGTAAACGGATCGCCGTTGGGTCCTGCATTTTATGCGGCTGGCAAGCGGCTACTCATACCGGTTGGGCTTCATCATGTGTACTATCCGTCATTTCTCTATGAATTCGGTCAATTTGTTACCAATACCGGACAAATAGTTAAGGGCGATTCGGCTAGGTATTTTGCGGGAGATATGAGTGCCGGTCGCATGATGGCATCTGAGTTCCCGATTATGCTCTTTGGTTTGCCAGCAGCGGCGCTCGCTATGTTTTTGGCGGCCCCCAAGGCCCGTAGAAATGCTGTTGGTGGAGTGATGTTATCCGCGGCCTTGACCTCTATAATCACTGGTATCACTGAGCCGATTGAGTTTGCTTTTATTTTTGTGGCTCCATTACTTTACGTCCTGCATGTTTGTTTTGCTTTTCTCTCAGGCTTGATGACGGCGCATTTTGATATACATTTAGGCTATACATTTTCGGCGTCGCTGATTGATTATGCTCTTGGTTTTTTTAATCAAAAGAATAGTCGTTATTTATTTATTTTAATCGGACCGATTATTTCGTTACTATACTTTACTAGCTTTTATACGCTCATTCGTTTTTTAAATTTTCAGACACCTGGACGTGAAGTAGATAAGGGTGAAGAGGCTCCTAGCACGACCAAGCTTTCTGGCTCTGAACAAGCTAAAAAAGTTTTGCTGGCATTGGGTGGTCGACTCAACATTGCGAGTCTTGAGGCCTGTATAACAAGGCTCAGAGTGGTCGTGAAGAATGCAAGCTTGGTTAGGCCTGACACATTGAAGTCACTCGGGGCGGCAGGAGTTATGCAATCAGGAACAAATATTCAGGCCATCTTTGGCGTTGAATCTGATTTTTTGAAAGAAGATATCCGAGTTCATATGTTGCGGTCCCGACTTTCAAGCCCTGGCAAGGGCCGGATTATGAGCCTCTCAGAGGTACCTGATCAGACATTTGCCGATAAAATTCTGGGCGATGGATTTGCTTTTGAACCTTCGGATGGACTGATCTTTTCGCCCTGTACGGGGGAGATTTCAAATGTTTTTGCCACAAAACACGCCATTGGCATATTGTCAGATGATGGCCTTGAAGTCCTAGTACATGTCGGGATCGATAGTGTCCTTATGAAGGGTGAAGGCTTCTCTAGCTTTGTTAAAGTTGGAGACCAAATCAAGATGGGTGATCCGCTTATTCAATTTGATTTAGCGTTGGTGAGAGCAAAAGCGAAATCAACGATTACTCCCATCATCATTACAAATATGGATGCGGTGAAAAATCTGAAGCTTTTCAAAACTGGGAGTGTTGAGTCCCAGCAAGAGGTTTTGGAATTTGAATTTAATTAATTTGATTTAAATTAGGAGGCTAGACGTGGAAATCAAGCTAAAGCTGTTGAACGAAGAGGGCATGCATGCGCGTCCAGCGGGGATCTTGGTGAAAAGAGTGAGCCAGTATCAAGCGAAAATTCAACTTAATTTCAATGGAAAGTCAGTCAATGCAAAATCTCTATTGAGCATTATGTCTCTCGGCCTCACTGCAAACTCTGAATTTACAGCCAGCGCTGAGGGCGTCGATGCGGAACTTGCTTTGAACAGCATTTCTGAAATCGTACAAAATAAGTTTAAGGCGTAATGGTGAGTAAAATATTGAAAGCCATCGCGGTATCTCCAGGATTAGCTATCGGCAGAGTTCAGATCATTCCTGAACACGTCGGTTTGGCTAAGGTATCACGTAAAGCTTTGAACAGCGATTTTGAAGTTGAAAAGCTAGTTGCTGCCGTTCAAAAGTCATTAGCAGAAATGAAAAATATTATTTCACGATTTCAGTCGGCGAAGCAAATTGAACAGGCAGAAATTTTTGAAGCGCATGCTTTAATGATCGAGGACCCCGAGCTAATTGATAAGACAATTTCGCGAATACGTGACGAAAAAATGTCGGCTATTTGGGCTTATAAAGAAACAAGTGAAGAATACGCGAATATGTTGGCTAGCTTGGACGACGAGTATTTGCGGGAGCGTGCGACAGATGTTCGAGATATTGCTACGCGCGTTTTAGATCACCTTTTGGGTGAAAAGAGTTTTGATTTTAAGAGTATCCCTCAGCATAGCATTTTAGTTGCTGAAGATGTTACGCCTTCTCAGATGGCGATGCTGGATGCATGTCTAGTAAAAGGTATCATTACCGAAATGGGTGGCAAGACGTCCCATACGGCAATTATAGCCCGGGCACTTGAGATCCCAGCTTTGGCTGGCGCCCGCGGCATTTTAAAGCACGTTAACAATGATGAGCTCATTTTGATAGATGCTTTAAGAGGTGAATATGAGATTAAGCCAAATAGCCTGACCTGCGAGTTATTTGAAAAGAAGATAGCTGATTTAACGGATTCAAAAAGGAATTTATTAAAATTTAAAAATTTGAAGTCTGAAACCAAAGATAAAAGAACAATTCTTTTGGGCGCTAATATTGGTGGGTACCTTGATATCGCATCGCTGCTTGAGAATGATGCTGAGGCTGTTGGGCTTTATCGAACCGAATTTGTTTTTTTGAATCATAATCGTGTGCCGACTGCCGAAGAGCAGTATCAGGAGTATCTAAAGGTTTTTAAAGCTTTAGGTTCAAAACATTGCATAATTCGAACCCTTGATATTGGTGGCGACAAGAGGCTAGAGGGATTGTCTTTGCCCACAGAGTTGAATCCATTTTTGGGTCTTCGTGGTGTCCGCCTTTGCCTTGAGGAAAAGGCGATATTTAAGGACCAGCTCAAGTCTATTTTGCGCGCAGCTCTAGGTCACTCGGTTGGAATCATGATCCCAATGATATCGAATATCGAAGAGATTGTCCGGACTAAAGCGCTGTTAAAAGAGTGTGAGCGTGAACTAGAAAATAGCGGTATAGCTTTTTCTCGCGAGTGTAAATTCGGTGTGATGATTGAGGTGCCAAGTGCAGCCATGATGGTCGATCTCATCGCCAGGCATGTTGATTTCATTAGTATCGGCACGAATGATCTAACTCAGTATGTTTGTGCGGTTGATCGACTGAACGACAAAGTTGAGGCCTTGTATGATCCATTTAATCCTGGGTTTCTGCGGGTGATGAATCAAATATTGAGCACTTCATTTCGGGTGAAACTCCACTCTGGGATTTGCGGATCCTTAGCGCACTCAGAACTACTGGTGCCGCTGTTTATCGGCATGGGGGTTGATGAATTGAGTATGACCTCTCAGCATATTTTAGCGACCCGAAAACTTATGCGAAATTTGGTTTTTGAAGATTGTCGTAAACTGGTTTCAAGTGTTTTATCGCTTGAAACCAGTGTCGAGATCAAGGCCCACCTTGAGGATTTTAGTAAGCAACTGTAGTGAAGGTGAAAAGCGAAGCTAAAAATGGTCGGGGATGTATTTTATTTTCGAGACTTAATTGGAATTAAGAATCTTGAAATTGAGTTTTCATTTCCTTGAATGTAGCGCTTATCAAAAATTTCAAAATCGTAATCTAAGCCGCGTTCATATTCGGCCGCAGGCAGCCAAATACCATAAATATAGTCCATTAAAAGGCCACCACGAGCAGCGGCTCCTTGATTTTGAAAACATGCGTAGAGGCCACCTGGCAAGTTTCAGACAAGGCTCCAGCGAAACGATTGATTTCAAAGCTCTTTTCAATGCTTGATGACAATGCTTCGGTTTTAGTCAGAAAAGAACTCGCAAAAATAGTTCAGGGGCCATCAAATGTTCAGCCAAATCCAGCGAATTGCAAAACGCGCTCGCAGATTCTTAAAGAATTTCAAGATCAGTTAAATAACTAAACTATTATTCTGCTCACTATTTAATAATGACTAAAAGGATATTGCTTCGATTTTTTATGAAGTCTTTCATAAAAGGTCGAAGCCTTTTTATGCGATGATGGGTTCGTTGGATTTCAATAACGCTATTTTTGGATTATCAAACGCTCTGACTATTGGGACGTAAGTGCCTGCCAACGTTTATACAAATTTTCAATTTCACTTTGTTGGCTTTTGAATGCGGCAGCGAGCTCGGTCAGCTTTGAAAACTGTGAAAGATTTTCTGGTAAACTAAGCTGTGTTTGAATTTCAATGAGTTTTTCTTCAGCCTTTAAAACTTTCTCTTCAATGGTTTCGAGCTCGCGTTGATCTTTAAAGCTCAATTTTTTTTTGGATTGGGCTGCTGAATTTACGGGTGTAGATTTTGCCTTCTGATTGGTCGCCCCGCCATCAGACTTCTTTAGATTGGAGACATAGTCTTGCCATTGAAGAAAGCTTGAAAAGCTAATGAGCTCGGTCGAGCCTTCGATAAAAGCTAAAATTTGATTTGAGACTTGATCCATAAAGTATCGATCATGAGTGACTAAGATAATTGCGCCGTCAAAATCCTTAAGGGCTTCTTCCAGGACATTCAATGTATCAATATCAAGGTCATTTGTAGGTTCATCTAGTACTAAGACCTGATCTTTATTCATCATGAGCATGGCGATAAGAAGGCGACTTTGCTCTCCACCTGAAAGTTTTTTGACCGGCATATCCATTTGATCATGGCGAAAGCGAAATTTGGTCAAATAAGACTTGGCATGCATCGGATTACCTTGAACTTGCACATAGTCGCCATCAGGACAGATATTTTTCAGTAGGCTGACTTCGAGGTTGAGACTGTTTTTACTCTGTTCAAAATAAGAAATCGTCATTTGGTCTGTTAGCCAGACCTCTCCAGTGTCAGGCTTGATATCGCCAAGCAAAGTTCGAATGAGCGTCGATTTGCCGCAGCCATTATTGCCTAATATACCAATTCTAGTCTTGGGGCCTAAGATGAAAGAAAAATCCTCGAAAAGCATTTTGCCGCCCAGGCTTTTGCTAATGTGTTTGGCCTCAAGGATCTTTTTTGGCGCCCTGACCACTACGCCAAAGTCGACAAGAATTTTTTTATTAGAGTTTCGTTCTTTCAAGTCTTGAACTTCTGAAGATAAATCTCCGGCCCTCTCAATTCGAGCTTTTTGCTTGGTTTGCCGTGCTTTGGCGCCACGTCGTAACCATTCAGTTTCACGTCGTAGGGTGTTCTTTTTTACGCTCTCTAGATTTCGTTGGGCATCTAGTCCGGCCTCTTTGAAGTCAACAAAGTCCGAGTAGCTTCCAGAGAATTTAATAAGGCCCTCTGGATTTCTACGGTCGAGGTCGAAAATAAAATCGCAAGTATTCTGCAAAAAGAGCCGATCATGGGTCACCATTAGTGCGGCCAATTGGGTTTGTTTGGCTAAAAATTCCTCAAGCCACATGATACTTTTTAAATCTAAGTGATTGGTTGGCTCATCTAACAAAAGAAGATTTGGCTTTTTAACAAGTTCGCAAGCAAGTGCGGCACGCTTTCTCCAGCCACCAGACAACTCGCTTAGTAAAGTTTCTTCGTCAAACTGATCTAGTTCAAGCCGCGAAATCATCTCTTGGGCAATCAATATATTTTCATAATCATAAGGATCATCTGTGCCGCTAACGATAGTTTGATAAATGCGACTCTCTGTTGAGAATTGTGGATTTTGATGTAGGTAGCCCACTTTAATTTGGTTTGAGGAGCTCAAATCGCCCTGATCTGGAGTTTGATTTTTTGCAAGAATTTGAAGCAGAGTCGATTTGCCAGCGCCATTAGGCCCAATTAGGCCAATCTTCTGCCCGGTCTCAATTGAAAAGCTGATATCATCAAAGAGAGTTTGAATTCCAAAGGATTTCGAAATTTTGTAAGCCGAGACCAGAGAAGCCATATAAAAGTTCCGATTTTATGTAATGAAGCCTTTAGCTTGATGCTTTTGCTTAAATTTTGCAATCGATTCTTGTGATTGCTCATGTTTCACAAACTCCACAAACAGGCTATTGTCGAGTAATATTTTGGGATTGGTTCCGAGTTGAAATAGCTCGCGCCAAAGTCGCTCATTACCTGGGGTTTTTCTTAAAGCGCGTCGGTAACAGCGCCAATTAAACCAATAGATAAAAGGATAAAGTAAAATCATTAAGAGTGCTGAAGTGTCATTCATTCTAGTATAGTGAATTTTTTGAATCTTAAGACCATTTAACTCTGCAAAAAGTCTGAGCTTGAAAATTCCGATTAAAAAAATATGTCCATAGTATACATTTTCAGATTTCTCAGCTGTGAACCATAGGCTATCGATCTCATTAGGTGGCATATATTTACCAAAATACTCACTTTCACCTAACAGATAGCTGAGCCTGCTCCGCAAATTTGAATAATTAGGTGTGGTTACTAATAGTTTGCCTCCAAGCTTTAAAACTCGCGAAAACTCTTTAAACATATGAATTTGATCGGCGATATGTTCAACGCCTTCTTGGCAAATCAAATAATCGGCATAGTCCGATGCGATAGGTAGATCTTTTTTAAGATCGGCAAACTGGCAGATGATATCTTTTTCATGAAAAAATTCTGGAATTAAATCGTAAGCAAAGACCTGGGCACCAAGGTCTTTGAGCTTTCGTGAGGTGATGCCGTTGCCTGAAGGCAAATCGACAACAACCTTGCCTTTTAGTAGCGTACGGTTTTGCTCAATCCAATGATTGACAAAATACTTGATTTCTTTTGGGCCAAAAAATTTCATAAATATGACTTCGAGTAAAGTTATAAGGATTATTCAAGCTTGGTGACCTTTACCGCGTATCCAGAATAGGAGCTGAGTAGGGAGGGTGTAAAGCAAAAAGAAAATTCTGGCGCCACCTCACGTTTCAAAAAACTGAGAAGAGACTTTCTTTCAAAAAGATTTGGCTTTATGCCTATGAACTCTTTTACCTGTAAATTCGAGCTACGACAAAAGGCTTCGATTTCTTGGGGCTTTATAAAAAGCCGCAAAATATGCATATCGGGCGGGGTATTCTTTACGAAAATTTCAACAGCTTTTATGATCAGCAGCCAAGAAAAGAAATTTCGGTTAAATGTATGAAAGAAAAAGATGC
This sequence comes from Bdellovibrionales bacterium, assembly GCA_043784965.1. GTDB lineage: Bacteria > Bdellovibrionota > Bdellovibrionia > Bdellovibrionales > JAMPXM01 > JAYTQQ01. Next base: position 7,149 of record JAYVXS010000134.1, on the reverse strand, counting down.
CACCTGGCCTCAATACGCGTGCCATTTCAGCAATTATGGCTTTGGGCTGTTCAACGTGCTCCAAGAAATCCATGGCAGTTACTACGTCAAAGGAGTTATCTTTGAACGGAAGACTGGCGGCATTAGCGACAGTATAACGTACGTTAGAGGTCTGATCGTAGTCTCGTGCCACCTGAAGACTTGAATCAGAGAGATCTACTCCGTGAACTTCATAGCCCTGTTGCGCTAAATAATTACTTAGAAAGCCGGCGCCACAGCCGACATCTAAAACCTTAGTGCTCGACTTATCAATCGATACCCCCAATATCCCTTCGATTTTTTCATTTACCCACGGATTTCTTAGGCGCGACTCTGCCCGGAGAAGTGCTACTGGGTTGTCTTGAGCTTGGTACCATTTGCTACCGAGCTCCTGATAGATGCTGTTGTCAATCTGTTGCATTTTGGCTGTTGCATTTTGGCTGTTGCATTTTGGGCCCGCCTAAAAAAGTTCCAAAAAATGAACTGATAAATCATGAAAATTACTATGAGTCCGGCCTGAACTCGAAGGATTAAGTGAAACTCATTGGTGAGCCACAAACGGTAGATAGAATAGAGGCAGATTGGATGGAGAACAAAGAGTAAGGAATGCAGCCAATGCTCTCCAGCGCTACACTCTTTTGTGTGAATAAATTCGTCTTTGGTTACAAAAATACAACTAAAAGTCGCCATTGCTGCGTATATCAGGATGTTCAACTCGTTTGGTATTTTGATAAAAGTAAAAACGAAACAGACTAATAAGCTGAGGGAATCAAGCGGATGACCAAGACGCTCCCATCGCGGGAGACCCCTCTTTAGATGAAAATAAAATTCATCAATAAGAATTATAAGGGCCTGCATAGAAAGTGGTGCAAGAAAAATTAGGCTCATAGCTTTTTGAATAGTCCGCCAAATATAGTGAGTCCGGGGCCGAACGCCAAACTCATAACTTTTGTTCCCGATTCAATACTTGAATCTGAAATAATATTCTGCCAAATATGTGGCAAGGTGGCTGAAGACATATTGCCATAGTTTAACAAGACTCTTTTTGCATGTGAAACCTGCTCATCGTCGAGCTCTAAAAGATCCTGAAGTGAATCGATAATGCGTGGACCTCCGGGATGGATTGCGAAAAGGCATTTCTTCGAATCGATTTCAAAGCCCTTAAGAAAATGCTGAATATGCCTTGCTATTGCGAGGGGCACCTCTTTTGAGAGTGTCATATGCATTCCAAAATCCGCGGTGAGCCAAGTCATGAGAGTCCCAGATTCAGGAACAATGAATTCATCAATTTTTAAAACTTCAAAACCATTTTCTGGAGCGGCTCTTGTTACACTATACTTTATAAATCCGTCGGCAAATAGGCTTTGAACTACAATTTGCTCGGGTGAATGGTTGGCGGGATCCAAATGCAATGTGCAAATTTCAGTATGGACAATATTAACTTCTGTATGTTTCTCTTTGGTGAGTGCCTCGCCAATGCGAATTGCTGGGAGCGAGGCGTAGCAACCCATATGGTAAGCATGAGTGACTTTGGTTTGTGAGTTCCAGCCACGCAGGGCAATGAGGTTTTGTGCGCCGCTGGGAGAAATATAGCCAGTGCAGGTAACATGAATTATGTGCTCGGGTCCGCTAGTATTCTCTGGAAAGAACTCTTCGAATAGCGAATTGCAATTTTTTGAAAAAAATTGGGTGCGTTCAAGCATCTTTGCGCCCGAAATTGATTCGCTTGAGATCTTATAAATTTGAAGTTTTGAATAGCTCGTTTCGTTCGGATCATCGGTTTGCACACCGCGAGCAGAAATCTTCGCAGAATCACAAGCAAAGCGAGATACAAATTTTCGCATTTTCGCAATTTCTGCCGGTGGCAGATCGGCAACCTGATCCTTACGGCCATCACGATAAATTTTACTTTGAAGATGAACTCGAGTCAGCCACTCAAGTAAAGTGTCTTGAGACACTTCGAACCGGGGCCGAATTTTATGAAACTTGCTGAGAAAGCAATTTGTGGGCATTGGCATCTCCTGACAATCAAATTGAGATAGGGCTGGCGCACATAACACGAGCTTAATTTTAGGTGTGTCCTAGGGCACACTTAATGAAACCTGAGATTTTTAATGGCAGAGTAAGCCCAGGGTCTCGGAGCTCAATGAATTTTCGCCACCGATATTGCAAACTTTTGTACTTAGGACGGGCATAACATCCCAGTTCGCAAAAAAATTTGAGGCGCGCCCCTTTACCACTCCTGCTAAATAAATACGATTTTGATAATTGATATAAACCGGACTGCCACTGTCACCCTCTTCAACTCTTGCATTAGACTGGGACTCGAGCCAACCCGACGATTTGAATGAAATATTATTCAAAACTGCCGAACGTTTGAAGTCAGTGGTATTCGTATCCCAATAATTAACGCTTGCGATCATAAACTGCGCCGAGTTCAATCGGTTTTTGATATCGTTCCATATTTTCTGGGGAACAATATTTGCAAACTGAAAATTTACTTCGAGAGCAAGTCTATCGTTAAGTATAATTAGGGCAATGTCTTCTGCCGGAGGTATTTGTGCTGAGGCACCGTCTTTTGCCAATCTTCTTTGTATAATTTTTGATACAAAAAAATGCACCGCGAAGTCCTTTTTAAAAAAGGCTACATAGCCAATTCGCACCAGTTTGCCATCTGTTTTTCGACTCACATATTTGTAGGCCCCAATTTCAATGTGAACTTGATTTTTTGATCGCACGAGACTTTCGGCAATGCAATGGGCAGCTGTTACTAGTATTTGTGATGAGATTAGACTTGCATTGCAGTAGCCGTTTACTTCGCCGCCTTTATCATCGAGCGCGGCGGTGCTTATAAAAACATTATTTTGAAATGCCAAGTCTTCAAGAGCTATTGAATTTGTGAGAGCAAATGCTGATGAAACGAAAAATATGCCGCCAAGGGCTAGAATTAAAAAAAGCTTAAGCTGCAAATTAAATCTCATGAAAAAGTCCTTCTTAACTGCCCAATTTACAGAAGAAGAGGTAGCAGGAGTCGGGTATTTTGAAAAGGGATTTGATGATGATGCGAGACGCATTTATAGACTCAGGGCGGGTGCGGACTATCATTTGGCAGACATAGGTACGGAGTCAGTTACTGAACTGAAATGACCTCGTATTCGAGAATTTTCTTAGCGCCCTCAACGACAGCAACGTCGCCGACTTTTAAGCCAAGTAAGGCTTCACCCAGGGGCGAGTGCGGAGTAATAATTTGTACTGGCATCGTACCAATACTTAGTTGTATTCCACCACCTTTGGACATTAAAAACACAAAACTCCTTTTCTCATCTGATTCAATCTCAACCAGGGCGGTTGAGAGTATCGAATCTGAGTTTTTGAAACTTTTAATTTCGATATTTTTGAAAACGAAAAGGAGCTCTTCTAATTCACCAACGCGCTTAGCTTGTGCGCCAGCCAAATATGAGGCCTCGAGAGCCCGGGTATCGTACTCATTTTCAGGCTTGCTTTCTTCATTTGTCGCGGCATCATATGTGGCTCGTGCGGCTTCTTGCAATAGCTTAAGGTCCACCTCAAGTTTTTCGCAAACGGCTTTGACTAGAGTTTGCTTATTCAAACTATCTGCTCCTGTAGAAATTTATCTTTTATCATTTGAACAGCTTGTACTGCTTTCAGCAATATGTATTTGCTGAGGCTTGACCTGTTTATAGGCTTATGTTTGACTTGATACATGCCATTATATGCACAAATTCTCATTTGCCTGGTTGCGCTTTTACATTTTTATTTTTTAGTTCTTGAAATGTTTTTGTGGACTAAACCTCAAGGGCTTAGAACATTTCGTATGACCAAAGAACATGCTGCGGCTACAGCAAGCCTTGCTGCAAACCAAGGACTATACAATGGATTTTTGGCGGCTGGGCTGGTTTGGTCCTTAGCAGCCAATGAATCAATTTTTTCAAAACAAATAGCAATTTATTTTTTAGTTTGTGTTGTCATCGCTGGAGCTTACGGGGGCTACTCGGTAAATCGCCGGATATTTTTCATTCAAGCTTTACCGGCAATTTTAACAATTATTTGTATTTTATTTTAGGGGGTAGCTAATGCATTTGAGTCTGCAAATTCGTACTATTTCTTCAAAAATTATAGATGGAGAAGTAAATGAGTGATTCTCCAGTGTCACCCATTGAAATTCCGGTTGATGCCTTAAGTTCAGAAGCTTTGTCGGCGGTGATCGACTCTTTCATTTTACGCGAGGGCACAGATTATGGCGGCGAAGAGCTGCCTCATGAAAATAAGGTTTTGCGGATTCGAAGGCAACTTGCTAAAGCAGAAATTAAGTTAATTTTTGATGTTGAGACTGAATCAGTTACCTTTATGACCAAAAAAGCTTGGGACCAAAGGTCAATAGGTGTTTGAAGAACTCAAACGAAAAATAACCTATCTCAAGATTAAGCACGAGTCACACCTTGATGTTTTGTTTTTCATTTGTGGTTTCGTATTCGACGCGTTTATGGTTTCAGAGGTCGATGAGCCGTTTGCAATATTTCAACAAGTTCTATATCTATTCATCATTGCGACACTCATTCACTTTGAGCTTTTATTTAGGCTTCAGAAATGGCGGCCGGGTCCGAGGCTTGTAAAATCTTGGGGCTATCGAAACCTTCTTTTGCATTTTTTGCTCGGCACCTTACTCAACATCTATTCGATTTTCTATATTAAGAGCGCTTCATTTGTAAATAGTTTAATTTTTCTCCTGCTGATGGCCCTGATGATTCTCGGAAATGAGCTGCCTATTGTTAAGAAATCAACGGTGAGCTTCAAAGTTGGCCTGTTTGCCATATGTCTATTCTCCTATATTTCCATATTATTTCCATTGATCTTGGGGTTTATTGGCTGGACTCCTTTTTTGCTTTCAAGTGTTACAACCTGCGGTCTTTTCTATTTGCAGTTTAGATTTTTACAAAAGAAAATCAACGATGCGGGACTTCTATTACGCGCGACTCTTATACCAAGTATTTCGGTGTTGTTAGTTTTTGGTTTTTTTTATTTTATGGGTTGGATCCCGCCGGTTCCGCTCAATGTTAAGGAGCAGGGCATTTACCACTTTGTTGAAAAGAAAGAGGGTGCTTGGTTGCTATCGTCTGAACGCGAGGATTGGAAATTCTGGCAACGGGGTGATCAAAATTTTAAGGCGGAGCCTGGAGATAAAATTTACTTTTATGCGCAAATTTATTCTCCAGCGAGATTTTCAGACGAGGTTTATGTTCAGTTTTCACATCTGGATACTAAAGGGGCCTGGCGACCGGCCGATCATATTCCTCTTAAAATATTTGGTGGGCGCAAAGAGGGCTTTCGGGGTTTTGCGGTGAAGTCAAACTATGAGCCTGGAGAATGGCGGGTGCAAGTGGTGACGGCAACTCGTCAAGAAATTTCACGTCTTTATTTTGAGGTTAGCACGGTGACGCCAAACCCCTCTAGAAGTTTCAAGATCATCACGCGTTAGGGATGATCGATAAGAAATTTTGGCAAGCAGGACATTCAATGCGCAAGGGCCAATTGAAGCCTCGGTGTTTTATCGCAAACTCATGACCACAGTTTGGACATACTAATTTCAAATAATCTAAATATTGGGTAAGGCGAAATTGAATGAAAATGCTAATTATTCCTAATAAAATAAACCCCGGAACTAAGAAAAAATGTAGAACTGGAATGAGTATTGAGGCTAAGGCTAGTCCCCAGCAGAGTATCAATAATTTCATACCCTTGCGAATTCTCTCTCGTTTGAGATGTGGACGAATTTTTGCCTGATTAGAATTGTGTTTGTCCGCATCCATAGCCACTATGATTTTAAGTTTAATCATCTAATGAGTGCGACCAGTAGACAATTAAGTTTGATGAAATTTTTATGGAGTCTAGTGTCTTCAGACTCTGTTGAGTTTATGATGCTTGCATTCATCCTCTAAGTTTAATGCATATTTAGCGGGAAGATAAACAACTGATTTTAATTCGATCCCGATTGGAAGATGGAATATGTCGATTATTCAGCGATCTTAAAAGTTAAGGATTCGAAATTCGACCAGAGTGATCTCGGGGGCTCGAAAGATAGTCTTCTGAGCTATTGGCATTTTTTGCAAGGGATCTTCGCACAACCATAAGGAGGTTTGTATGAATAAGTTGACATCGGTTTTGACACTGGCTGCGGCAATGGCGCTCGCAGCTCCTGAAGCAATGGCGAAATCTGGAGCATCCAGCCATAAGTCCGCGTCGATTCAGACTGCGCGGAGTTCGAAAAGGGCATTTCCTATAAAGAGCAAAAAAGCTCAGCAAAAAGGCACTTTGAAGGCAAAGCGAGTCGCGATACATAAGGCCGTACCACACACTAAGTCCTCAAGGCAAAAGGGGACTCCCGCAGCCTAAGCATTAGTTAGTCTGGTTTTTCAGTTCCTTATGAACTGTTGGAGGGCGTAGCTTTTTGGCTGTAAGAGCCCTTGGCTACGCTCTTCAAATTTTAGTTTAGTCCATAGGGGAGACTTTGAATGTTAACAATCGCAACTCTTGAGGTCGCTTCTGGGCCTTGCAGCCAAACATCCTGGGGCACTTCAAATTTGATCGCATCAAGAAATTCAAGTTTAGTGTCAGCTACCAAAGAAGTTGAAGCGGCACAGATAATAAAGCTTAGCCCTGCTGATAATTTCAAGAGTAGAGGATTTTCAGCTAGTGTTTCAAAAGATAGGCTTGCTTTGATTCTTTTGGGATTATAGATCAGGCCAAGGTCAACGATCTCTGAACCTCGCAACTCACATTTTACATTTTTGGCACCATTGAATTGAAATACAGAAAAGGGCTTAATTAAAACCTCTGAAATCAGTTCGTCAGCTAAATTGAGTTGTAAGTCGCCACCCTGTAAAACACTGAGTAGGCGATCATGATTAGGGAAGAGCGAGAAATCACAATTTTGTGAAATTTTTGCTGAGCTCAATCTCCATAAGAAATTGCCTGTCAAGAAATCTGCGAGCAATGGAAAAACATCAATCTGAGTGCTAGCCCGGATATTTCATCAGATTTCTGTTGCAATCGCCGCTTCGCTAGTCTGGGCGCTTCGCTCCTGGCGTTTTCGAGACCTTTTCATTGCGACAA
>JAYVXS010000133.1:0-5602 GCA_043784965.1 Bdellovibrionales bacterium | reverse complement strand
CTGAATTCCCAGTGATTCCTCTTTGCTTTGAATTTTTCAAGCTACTGTGAGCTCCGATTGAATCGTACTTTTCAAAGAAAAATTCGCAGTTCTTAAGTGCGGCTCTTTTCATTGAGAACTCCAGCGCTTCATCGCGATACTTTTTTTGCATCTCTGAACAGTTCTCATCTCCATGATGAATATGTGCAACCCCTAGTTCAAAGACATTTCGACCTTTGAGCTCCAAAAGAAGTTCAAGCAAGACACAAGAATCAAGTCCCCCAGAAAATGCCACTAAAATTCTTTTGCTTTCCAAACCTTGAAGCTGCAAACCCAGTTCATATGCGAGTCGAGACATCTTCAAATGGTACCTGCTTTGCTTTCTAGAGTAGGCGCTAAAAAGCGCGGAGCTTCAAATTAACTTCTGATAAAGAAAGTGATAAAGAAAGTGATAAAGAAAGCAGGTACCCCTTGAGCCATCTAGTGTCAAAAGATTTGACAGTGTCCCTGCTGGGCACAACGATCCTGTTGACTCAGGGACCATATTTTGATGGCATGGCGATTGCTTTTTATAAATACATGACACAGATCACAATGGCACCGATCGCAATGGCACCGATCGCAATGACAGAGCTAACACTATTTAAACTCCATGTGCGAAGTTTTTTATTTTCATTAGCCCTAGCGCTTTGCCTACTTTTCCCACCGCAACCTGCTCTTGCTTCAACTCTACAATTTGTTACTGATTCGTCCCAGGGACCTTTAGCCAAAACTCAAGCTCTTGAATCTCTCAAAAGAGCGCGTGATATTCAGCAAGAATCGATTTCAAAAATTGAAAAAGAATTGAAAAAGAAACTTGCCGAAACGCAAACTTTTCAAGTGAACGCTTCAAGTGTCGCCCAAGAACACGCCCTTGAAAGCCGCTGGTTTAATTACGGTGACGACCTAGGATCCCTATCAATAAAGAGGCAGGAGGCACTCCTCAAGCAGAAGTTGCTCGATCAGTTGATGTTTGAAATCGATAGCAAATGGAATGGCCAAGGATTCCGAAGTTTTTTAGAACACTCCTTCTTAGATATGAGCTTCGGCGAGCTGACCGATTCAAATCCAGAAATAAGTCGGGCTCTTTTTTACAGCTATATGAGCGTAGCCGTGCGAGAGATCCCAGAGAAAACCGAGGATCTTATAGGTTTTCTAATCGGTTACATGAATTTTTCAAGCGTATCAAAGCCCAGACCCCCGACATCTTATATGAATTCTAGAAATTACTTGAACGGCTCAAAGAGCATGACCGCCAATTCGTTAAAATCTGAAACAATTTCTCAACTAGTAGAAAAAAGATTAAAAGTGGTAGACGAAATGCGCGCTTCAAACGCCCTGACTGATGGCCAAAACTCAGGCAAAAGTCCAATCAAAAACAAGGTCAAAAATAAAGATAAAAATATGAGTAAACATTTAAGCAAGAGCTCTGAAGAAAGCCTCGATTCGAATCAGGACGAAGATTCAAACGAAAGCAAAATCATCAATCCAAAAGAGTCTGATAAACTTAAGCCTTCGGCACAGATTATTAACTTCGCTCCTAACAAGGTAAATGAAGTTCTAATTAAGAACTGAATTCAAGGACGGTGAGAACTTATTTTTAGACGGGCCCTTAGCTCGGATCTTGCGGTAAGTTCTTTGCAGAATCTTTTTTTAGAACTTCGACCTCAGCAGTGATTTTGAATTTATGCTCTTCAACAAAGCGCGAAGCCTCTTTCACAAAATCGATTTTTGAAATGACTTTAACGATCTCATTGCCCACCCGATTCATGAGCTCTTCTTTTGATTTTGTGGCCCCTTGAAGAAGAATGTGAAGAGTTTCTTTGGGAAGCTTCAATTCGGAGACGAAACTTCTGATGCTCTCCTCTGTCATAAAGGCTGCACTCAGACCTGTTGTCAGAATTTTTTTGATCGTTTCACTAACCGGTCCCCCGCGATCTCCAGATGAAGAGTCATCACTTTCCATATAATTCCTTAATCCGCTTGTGATAGGCACTCATCATGGTTGGCAAATTGACGGTCAATAGCGTCTTGGCAATTGGCCCAGGTATAAACATTGAAAACACCGCTTCAACTGTATAATTAGCTCTAGTTCGACCGGCTTCTTCTTGCAGCTTCCAAGAACCACTCGAAGATTTAAAAATTTCTCCACCAACAAACTCCCAAGTGATGAGATTGGGCCTTTGCTCTTTCATTGCCAAACTATATTTGAATGTTTTGATAAGCGAGATATGATACTCGACGATTTTCTTATCGCCTTCAGTTTTTAAAATTTTACATTCTTTCACTTCACTTAAAAATTCGGGGTATCTCTCGTAGTCGGCAATCACATCATATAGTTGCTCGACCGAGCAGGCAAAAATTTCAGTATGATTGGCGCCTGGCATTGAGTCCCCTTTATGTTAAATTCAGTTGTGATGATTCGTGATCCCAAACGATTAGCCGATTATTAGCTAAAAATGGCAAAGTGCAAATGAAAAAGTGCAAAGAATTTTTAAGGTGCGCTCTATGCATACCCGAACTAGGTCTTCGCTTTAAATAGCGACTCCGCCGCGGCCAAAAGGTCAACAGCCGCCTGATTGGCACTCTTGTTTTGCCCTCTTACCTGAAAGTAGTCGCAAAAGTTAGCGCGCTCTTTTTCTTGAATAAAATCGGCTTGAGTTTCTCGGCATTCGTTATAAACCTTCGGATCGTAGTGCTCGCAGTTTTTACAAACATGACCATCGCTATGGCACTTACTGCACTCTTCTCGCCTTCCAAGTGGGGAGACAAAAGCATTCAGAGTCGCGCAATGAAAACACTGAAATTGATTACTAGACATTTTAAATTAAAGAACTCCATGCATTTCAAAAGGTTTTCGGTCAAGTGAGTGTTCGGCTTCAATTGTACGAACGGTACCGGTTCGAGAGCGCATCACAACTGAGTGGGTGGTGGCGCGCCGCCCAGGCAAAAACCGAACGCCAGTTAAAAGGGGTCCGCTGGTCACTCCAGTTGCACAGAACATCACATGACCCCGTGCCAATTCATCTCGTTGATAACATCTATCCAGATCTTCAATTCCCATTTTGCGAGCACGTACTTTTTCTTCTTCTTTATTAAAGATAAGGCGGCCTTGAAAATCGCCACCCAAACACTTCATCGCGGCTGCAGTAATGACACCCTCTGGCGCGCCCCCAGTGCCAATCAAAAGATCAATACCTGAGTCTCCCCATGAAGTGGCAACCCCCGCCGAAACATCCCCGTCGCCAATCAACTGGATTCGCGCCCCTAGAGAACGAATCTTTGCAATCAGCTCAATATGCCGAGGCCGATCTAGAACGACGACGGTCAATTCTCCAATGTCTTTGCCGAGTGCTTTGGCAAGATTTCGAACATTATCTTCAACCGGGGCCTGGATATCAATTATCCCCTTAGCTTCTGGGCCCACCGCAATTTTTTGCATATAGGTATCTGGCGCGTGCAGAAAGTGGCCGCTCTCAGCAACCGCGATTACTGATATCGCACCAACGCCGCCGGTCGCACAAATGGTTGTGCCCTCAAGTGGGTCGAGTGCAATATCAACATGAGGATCAGATGCCGTGCCTACGCCAACCTTTTCGCCGATATAGAGCATGGGCGCCTCATCTCGCTCGCCCTCTCCTATTACAACTGTTCCGAAAACCCGTACCGAATTGAAGGCTTTTCTCATGGCGTCAACCGCAGCTTGATCGGCAGCCTTTTCATCCCCACGGCCCATAAATTTTGAACTCGCAAGGGCTGCAGCTTCGGTGATTCGAACAAACTCAAGCGCTAAGTTACGGTCCATAAATCCTCTTCTTTCGTCGAACTCGCGTTTCTAAATTAGTCAAACTTGGGCGGCCAGGTCTCATCCCAAGTTTGAGATGCAAAGGCCTCAATTAAGTCTTTTGGCATTCTCTTGGGCTTATTGTCACTACCCAATGCAATGAGTTCAGTACTGCCCGAAGCAATGAGTGTTTTGTGGGCTTTCGAGCGAAGTGCATATTGAAAAAAAATGCGAGCACCAGCAAGTCGGGCTTGAGAAAGCACCTCTAACTCATCGTCAAAGCGGGCTGTTTTTAAATATTGAACAGCCAGGGCCCGAACCGCGAAAACAAAAGCCCCTTCTGGACGATTGTGCCATAGCATTTTCTTTTGGCGCAGAAAATCCACGCGGGCTTCTTCAAAATATTTAATATGGTTGGAATGATGAACAACACCCATGGCGTCGGTCTCATGGTAGGCGACGCGGATATCAAGGCGCGAATAATCGCTCATTTTAATTTCTGTCTTTGAGCTTTTCAAGAACTGAAAATGCCGGGTGGCCGACGCTCTGCTCTATTGCCGAAGCCGCCTCAAGCTCACGCAGCTTGGCCTCAACTTCTTTCAAGTTTTGACAGTCATTCTCTCCGCACTCAGGATAAAAAGGTTCGGCTAGGGCAAATGCCTCATGGATGTAGTCATCCACATTAAAAAATGAGCTGCGGTAGGTGGTAACGCCTGGTCCATCGCCTAAAAAATTAACTGCACCATTGCCATGCACAGCCTGATCTTTGCGATACTCTTTTGGCTCTTCAATTAAAATTTCTTTTATATTCTGTGTGAGCGGAAGCTCCATGTCAGTGCCACATTTTGAGCAAATCGACATTTTATGTGAGGCAATTTTACCATTCATTTCAAAAGCATTACCCATTGGCTTTATAAAAAGCTCAACTTCGTAGGGATTCTTTTCTAAAAGATCGGCCAGCGCATCGTTTAGTTCGCCGGTTTTTCTAGAAAAATCGTAAGACCTGCCCTCAGCCGGTATTTCATTCAAATTGATTCGCATAGCAACTCCTCGACTAAATCAGTTAGGGGCCGCGCAAAAATAAGTGTTGCAATTTTGCTTGGTCCTTTAAGGGAAGTTTATAAGCAAGACCAACGCCAGGGTCAAGTTTTGTGGTGGAATTTGAAAATTGAACAAGGATCTGGCCATGAAAGCTTACCAAGCACACATAAAAACGGGAAAGATTTCTCTTTCCCGCCGATGTGTTTTCGTCCTAAGTCTGGGCTCTATCTGGCCCGGTGGTCGACGACACGTCTCTAACCTCTGCTATAGAGGTATTCTCCGTAATATTTTACTTGGAGATAACCTCCATAGCGTTGGTACTATGACTTTTAATCATGGGCACCACCTCCTTTCGGGCTCGAGAGAGCCAATTTCAGTTTGAATCAGAGTCTTTAAAAAATCCAATAAATTAAATTTAGAGATCCCATCAGTTATAAATAGGGGTCAATTTCTAGACTCGCTTTTAGCCCTTATCGACTAAATTTAGACCTAATCGTTTTACCATGAAACGCCGACAAGAGTAATGAATCTATATGACCTAATTTAGGGAGCCCATTACATGGAAGCAATGCTCGAAAAGCTCTGCGACATCGGTAACGAAGCAAATAAACTTTTTGCCAGCGGTTTTTATAAAGAAGCTGAAAAAAAATACCTCGAAATCATAGCTTTGATTCGTAAGTCAAAAAAAATGGACAGTTATATCGTATCCAAATCGGTTTTAGGACTTTTGCTCACCGCAATTAAGTCACAAAATTTTGA
>JAYVXS010000132.1:0-17284 GCA_043784965.1 Bdellovibrionales bacterium | reverse complement strand
CGTCACCAAGCGATTTGTCGGCTGAGTGGGACGGAAATGTTGGCGCCCGCATACTCTTTAAACTCTGTGGCTGGACCATGCTCAGCCACAATAAAAATAGCGCTTCAGATTAAATTATCGGGCATATCTCTTTTTGATTGATTCGCGAATTTCTGCACCCTCTATACTTAATCTTGTCCAGGGAATTGCGCGCAAACGCTCTGGCTCAATTCTCTCTTCTGTTTCCTCACAAATTCCATATTTTCCACTTTCAATTCTTGCAAGAGCCATCTCAATTTCAAGAAGTTGCGTGCGCAGTCTATCGTGCATCGTTAAAAGCTCAGCTTCTGCCAAAACGCGAACTGTTTGATCCGCTTCGTCGCCACCCTTCTCTTCAATGTGAAAGTCCCGACGGGCATCTTTTACTCGATCTAAAATGTCGGCTTTTGCCTCAAGTAAACGCTGTTTGCACTCTCTTACCATGTCTGATGTCATTGCTGCCATTTTATGAATCCCCCAAGATTTGCTTACCGGTACTCCATGTTTCAATCGAGGCATTTTAGGTGCCAGATTGGAACTGATCTATTTAGACACAATCCTGAAAAGAAACGCAAGACTAAATCTTAAATATTCTTACACAAATTTTTATGGCTCCGAAAAGCATTAATTTGCTTTGTTTTTCATTTTTAATTTTTTTGTTTTTCTATTGGGAGAAATTTAAAATAATTAGCTTTTCTTTAAAAATTGAAATTTTCGGCGACAAAAAGAGGGGGAATTAAATTTGCTTTTTTCTTTTTATGTTGCGTTATAATTTTTTATTTGTGCCTATTTTTTGTGCTGATGTTTTTATCTTTCTGTTTTTTCCCATTGGCTCCATGGAGAAATATTTCTTAAGAGATTACTCATAGACTCAGAACCAAAATTAGGGGTTTGCATCTTTGGCGTTGCGGCAAAAAGACACTTATTTCATTATTAATCGTGAGGCCGGCCCAACGAAGTCTTTTTTAGGTAGAGGGCCTGGTTCGACTGATTAAAGCTAAAAACTTAAGACCATTTTGTTTACCGGATACCAAACGGCGGAATCCTTAATCCAGAAGCTTTCATATTCATTCGTGACCTGAATATACTCACCATTACGTTCAAGCTTTTTGAACGGCGTATAGCGATCAACGACGGTGAATTCGGCCGGCGCCGAATTTACACTTGCTCCCTGTCTTAATACCGCTGTTTTGGACTTTACCACGACACAGCTTAGAGCTTCACTCACTACAGAAGTTTGAATCCAATGTGTCTCATTGTCGACATCTTGAACCTTATACCAGCCGCCCTTACGTGATATTTTTTTTAATGGCATAAATTTGCCTACAGTCCATGTAATTTTAAATTCGACACCTGGGCCCTTGCGTAAATTTGCACGATCTGTGGTCACGCAAAGTGCCGACGCTTGCATGCCAAATAAAAACAATATTAAAAAGTTGCCAATTTTAAAAAGCCTTCTCATTGAGACTATCTTATCAACATTCAAATGCTAGGAGCAAAAAGATCTATGGCTCGGCCTTACTTTACTAGACTTTGCAGCCTAATGCCAATGCTCGGCCCCAGAGCCCAGAGCGAATTAGCCGCCCCTAAGTCTTGCTCGGGTAAATTTACCTGACTCGCCATGTGGGCTTCAATCAGTCTCTATTTTCAGATTTTTTAATTGGGGTCACGTCGATTACCAACGGCGTTACATCTCGCTCGGATGAAAAATGTTGTTTAAACTCAGCCTTCACAAATGGATCTTGCCCAGGCATTCCACCAAAATTAAAGACTTTAAAGCTATTTTGGCTCGTGAGTTTTTTAAATGCATTTTTAAAAATCCTAGAGAGCATCCATCTCGTCGGCGAGAACAAAATGAGAAGGCCAACAATACTGGTTAACAGCGCCGGAAGCGTAAGTAAAAAGCCGCCTAATCCTATGGCCGCGGCTGTCACTAAGTCTTTTTGCGTCCCCATAAGATTGGCCCTTCGCATAATGATTCGGCCGATCATTGCTTTGATGACAAGAAAAAAAATTAGATTAACAAAACCAAAGGCATTGCCAGCCTTAAAGAGCAGATATATTTCTAAAAATGGTACCGCCGCTATTAATAAAATTGGCATCTTCTATATATCCAACTCTAACAAAAGGGGACAGTGATCCGAGCCCTCTTGTTCGTCTAATATATCACAGTTTTTTAACCCAGAGACTAGGTTCGGGCTCACACAAAAATAATCAATTCTCCAGCCCTTATTATTGACTCGTGCCATTTCTCTATATGACCACCAAGTGTAACGATCTTTTTCGCCTTTATGAAAATGTCTAAAGCAGTCCACAAAGCCCAATGCAAAAAATGAATCCAGCCAGGCTCTTTCCTCCGGCAAAAAACCACTTTCTTTTGAAAGTCTCTTTGGATCATGCACATCCATTTCGGCATGAGCTATATTATAATCGCCTGTAACTATAAGTCGCTCGCCTTTCTTTAATAGCTTATCTAAGTGGTTCGCAAGATCTTTTAGAAATTCTTGCTTGAAGTTGTGGCGCACCTCGCCTGATCCGCCATTTGGAAAATATATATTAAATAGTTTAAACTGACCATGATCGGTAATAACAAATCTGCCTTCACTATCGTACTTTGGAATTTCTATTCCTTTGATGATGGCTTTTGGCTTCGCCATTTCTCGCCAAAAAGTGGCGGTACCGCTATAACCCTTCTTAAGTGCCGAAGACCACTCGCTCTCGTATTGACCGAAGCTTCTTAGGTCAGGCTCGACTTGATCTGGGTGGGCCTTGGTCTCTTGTAAGCAGAATATGTCTGGGTTTTGCTTTTTAATAAATTCTGGCAAGTCCTTCTTGTAGGCCGCGCGAATTCCATTCACATTCCAAGATATAATTTTCATAGCAGCTGTCTACGCCGAGCCGACCGTCCTGTCAATTGCTTGCTGCACAGAGGCTTTTCGGTCATACTCAACTAAACAATGAGCTTCATTCAAAACTATATTGAACAACTTAAAAAGGATTTTCCTGGGGCCGAGCGATTGCAATCGCTGGCGCCCTTGCTAAATCCAAATCTAGTCTCTTCTCAATGCCTTGCTTTGCCGCGCGCCGCGATCGAGCAAATTCAAAACTTCGTTTCGACGGTTTACAAACTAAGAGGAGATCCCGAATACCAAAAATATATTTTAGCATCACATAGTCTTTTTCGCGAGCCCGACTTTATTTCTCCGCAGAATTTCTCGGCGCTTATGAGTTTCGATTTTCACCTGGTAAATGATCAGCACCCTAAATTAATTGAAATCAATACCAATGCGTCTTCAAGCTTAATTATTCACGAGTCCTATCAAACACAAAACATCAGTAATTTTTTTGCTCGCAACACAAAAGCGTTCGATAAAGATATTGTTTCTTGTTTTGAAGACGAGTTTTCACGCTGGGTTGGCGCTTCGACGGGTCCCAAGAAAAAATTAAAGACCATCGCAATTGTTGATGAGCATCCCTCCCAGCAAAAGCTTTATCTTGAGTTTTTGCTTTATCAGGATTTATTTATACAAAACGGCTATAGCTGTGTAATTTCAGATCCAAGTGAACTCACCCTTAAACGCGGGCGGCTGTTTTTTCAAGACAGTCTCGAAATCGATATGGTTTATAATCGACACACTGATTTTTATTTTTCGACTCCCGCATGTCTTCACTTGAGAGAAGCCTATGTAAAAGCCTATGCCTGTTTTACTCCGCACCCATTTGAATATGCCTTGCTTGCCGACAAGAGTCGACTCTTCGATTTCTCGAATTCACCGCAAGTTTTAAAACTTTTGTCTAAAGACGACTGCAATTTGATTCAATCTCTCTTGCTGAAGTCTTATGATGTTCAAAAGGTCGAAGATAAAGCGTGGCTTTGGGCGAACAAAAAAACCCTATTCTTTAAGCCAAAGAGATCATTTGGCGGCAAGGCAAGTTATCGCGGACAAGGTATAACCCGTGGAGTTTTCGCCAATATCATTGCCGGGGATTATCTGGCGCAAGAGTTTGCGCCCCCATCAGAAATTGAAGTCACTCTCGAAGATCATAGTCGCGCCTCTTTTAAGTACGACCTTCGCTTTTATGTCTACCATGGACGAATTCAATTGGCCCTTGCCAGACTTTGGCGCGGCCAAATGACCAATATAAACTCTCTCGGCGGTGGTTTGGCGCCAATTTTCGTAATTTCCTAACGAAATCGCTAAAGTCTAGGTTTTTATGCGCCGATACAATTAGTAGAGCTTCTACTTTGTTCATCTTCGCGAATTGAGTTTTATGTACTTTAAAAATTTTGTTAAAGGCTGCTGATGTCAAAAAAAGCAGTTCTCTCGAGCGATCTGAAAACAAAAAGTCTCTTCGCAAAAAACGAGGAGTATTCTCAATTTGAAAAAATCAATGGAACTCACCCTCTACAAACAGAGCTCCCTGAGGGGTTGTTACTATATCCGGTTCGAAAGCTTGAAAAGGGACGGGTCAGTTTTTTCAATTTTGCACTAGCTCGAGAAATGGGACTAATATCAGCTCAGCATTTAGATGAGCTCAATGCAAAATTAGAAAACGTAATTTTAAATAGTTTCTGTCTACAAATCATTAATGAGTATGATCAGGAGCGCCAAAAGAGTTTTGATCCGACGAGACTAAAGCCACATAAATATATGGCGACTCGCTATCTACAACTTCAACATAAAAATAAAAAGGGTGTAACTTCAGGCGACGGCAGAAGCATTTGGAATGGCGTAATTACCCACAATGGCACGACGTGGGATATCAGCAGTCGCGGAACCGGCGTTACCGCTCTCGCCCCTGGAGCGGTTGAGGCCAATCGCCCTCTACGAACGGGCGAAGAAGAGTTTGGTTATGGGTGCGGACTTGCGGACCTCGATGAACTTTATGGTTCGGCAATTATGTCTGAGATATTTCATCGGCAGGGTGTTTCAACCGAGCGTGTCTTGGCAATCATTGATATTGGGCGCGGTTTAGGAATCGGCGTGCGGGCGTCACCAAACCTTTTGCGGCCGGCACATTTATTTTTGTACTTGAAGCAGAATCGATATGCGTCTCTTAAGCGCGCCACCGACTACTTTATTGACCGACAAATTAAGAATGACAGTTGGGGCCTAGAAAAGCGCGGCGGACATTATTACGACTCGTTGCTTACTCATATGGGTCAGGAATTCGCTCGCTTTGCGGCGCAATTAGAGAGAAATTATATTTTTCTTTGGATCGACTGGGATGGCGACAATCTTTTGGCTCACCCTGGAATTATCGACTACGGCAGCGTTCGCCAGTTTGGCCTCAGGCACGATCAATATCGTTATGATGATGTTGATCGCTTCTCAACAAATCTAAATGAACAGAAGATGAAGGCTCGTTTTACCGTGCAAATTTTTTGTCAACTCGTAGACTTTTTAAAAACCAAAGAAAAAAAATCTTTGGCACGTTTCGCCAACTCAAAAGCTCTAAAATTATTTGACAAAGTCTTTGAGTCTGAACTGCGACTGATTTTTCTTCAGCAGCTTGGCTTGAGTACACTTGATGCAAAGAAGCTGTTGGGTCATCGCACCCGCGAAGTTGAAAATCTATATCAAGAATTTCTCGTTTTAGAGAAAACAAAAACTCATTCTATCCCACAAAAACTACCTGACGGCATTAATCACCCTGCAATTTTCAATATGCGAGCCTTTTTACGTGAGTATCCCCAGCTACTCAAGCTCTCCGGCGAACTTTCTGGCCACGAAAAGGTTTTGCCAGCTGAGGTTTTTCAGTTGATTCAGAGTCACTTTGCTTCACGACGCGATAAGCGCCTGTCTTCATCTATGAAAAAGAAGATTATTCGCCTGCAAAAGGCCTACGCAAAAGTCTTGTATTCAGCCTGTGCCGGCAAAAATCAACAAGACTTTTTAAATGATCTCATTGATCGCTCGCTGCAGTCTAATTTTTCTGGGCGGATTACGGGCAACTCAATTGAGTATCTTGTGGCTGAGGTTTTAAAGGCTCAAAAAAGAAATTGTAAAATTGACAATGTGCATGCTGCACTTGAGGCCTTCTTTAAGAAGCAGGCGCCAAAAAAATCAAAACGTCATTTGGTTAACTTAAATTCTCCAACTGGAGAGCTTTATCAAAAACTCTTAGATCTCTGTTTGGAGTTTGAAGAAGAGGTTTGAAAAAGCGCTTGTCCATTCCTGGGAATAGGGCCGGGAATGGTCTTTTTTTGAAAGCTCAAATTTGAAATTAGCTTTGTTCTTAACCATTTACGAATAAATTGTGTTTCAATGCGAAGGTCTATTTCATGGTCCTTTAAAAACTCTTTCCAAACGATTGGCAGTCCAACACTCTGCAGTTTTTGAATTTGTTTTCGCGTATCTGCAAGCGGCAATAAATCATCGTACATTCCGTGGGTAACTAGCCAGGGCGTCTTAAAGGCGGTGGAATTTAATAGCTTCTTCCACTCTTCAAAAAAATAAATATATCCACTAACCGCGACAATGCCAGCAAAAGCCATCGGGGCAAACATTGCAAGGTCACAGCTCAATAGTGCCCCTTGAGAAAAACCATAAAGAAAGATCTTGTTCGGCGCCCAGCCCAGTTCGGAAAGCTCAGCCAAAAGCTTTAAGAGTTTGTCTCGAGATTTCAAAATTCCAGTTTTTTGATTGGGCTCAAAAGCATACCAAGAATAGCCTCCATCATAGATTCGCGGTGCGTTGACCAAGAGATAGTTCATTTCCGGAATTTTAATTTCCTCTTTAATACTCAAAAAAGAGTCCAAGGAATCGCCACGCCCGTGCAGGACAATCATCAAATATTGATCACTTTGCGGGATCGCCGAACTGGCGTTGATCCAGCAGTGGTCAAGGGCTTGTATTCCTGGGATAAGATTATTTTTCATCATATGAACAAGGGTTTTAACACAAAATCGCCGCCGAATCGAGAGGCAGTTTTTGTCACTTTGCTTGTCAGTCTTCTTTTGGTGGGATAGATTTGGTTATATGATTATAGTTACCGGCGCAAACGGCTTCATCGGCAGTGCCTTCATTTGGGAACTCAATCGCTCTGGTGAGTCTGACATCATTGCCGTTGATCGTATCGGTCTTAAGGAGCGCTCTGCACTTTTACAGTCCAAGAGGATTAAGAAATTTCTACTAAAAGACGAAATTTGGCACTTTTTAGCGTCCTCAGATGCCAAACTTGTTCGGGCCGTTGTTCATATGGGCGCCTGTTCTTCTACTACTGAAATGGATGAGGTTTTTTTAAAGGAGAATAATACGGAATATACCAAGAGCCTATGGGCCTGGTGTGCTAAAAATGCCGTGCCTTATCTTTTTGCCTCAAGTGGCGCGATTTATGGAGACGGCAGTCTTGGCTTTTCTGACGAATCAGATCCCCAGCTCTTTACGGCACTAAATCCCTATGGCCTTTCAAAGCTCGTCGTCGACCAGTGGGTCCTCAAGCAAAATGAAGCCCCGCCGTATTGGTATGCCCTGAGGTTTTTTAATGTCTATGGACCAAACGAGTATTATAAGGGCGAGATGGCAAGTGTTGTATTTAAGGCCACTGGCCAAATCCGCGACTCTTCTGAGCTTAAACTTTTTAAATCGAACAATCCAAAATATGCTGATGGCAAACAGATGCGGGACTTTGTTTACGTCAAGGATATCACTCGCTGGATGCTTGAGCTTTTAAATCGAAAAATTCACAGTGGTATATACAATATGGGAAATGGCCTGGCGCGCACGTGGCTTGATCTTGCAAACTGCACCTTTGGTGCTATGAAACGTCCGGTGAAAATCAGCTGGATTGACATACCGGAGACCTTACGCCCACGCTACCAGTATTATACTGAAGCAAATATGACAAAGCTCTTTACGGCTGGCCTCTCAAGGCCAGAGTGGCCTCTTGAAAAGGGCATTACTGATTATGTTGAAAATTATTTGCTGAAAGCGAATTTACCCCTATGAGGCCATTATGAAGTTTGCCTCTGATCTTCCTGTTCATTTACAAAAATATATTGTTGAGCAGGACTATTCTCGCTATACGCCTCAAGATCACGCAGTTTGGAGAGCCATTCTGAGGCAGCTTCATAGCTTCATGACTTGCAATGCGCACTCAGCCTACGCAGATGGACTTCGAAAGGCGGGCATTGAAATCGATCGTATCCCGCGCATTGAAAAAATCAGCGAAAATTTACAAAAATTTGGCTGGAGTGCCGTCGCCGTAAGTGGCTTTATTCCACCTGCGGCATTCATGGAGCTCCAAGCCGCCGGTTTTTTACCAATCGCCTGCAATATGAGAACTCTTGAGCACCTGGCTTATACTCCCGCCCCCGATATTGTCCACGAGGCCGCCGGGCATGCTCCGATCCTCGTAGATCCAGAGTTTGCAAATTATCTCAAGCGCTACGCCAATATTGCAAAGAGTGCTATTATCAGCTCTGAAGATTTACATATGTACTCCGCCATTCGTTCGCTATCAGATTTAAAAGAACATCCCAGATCGACTACTACGCAAATATCTGATGCCGAAAAGCAGCTAGATTTTGTCGGAAAAAACATCTCTCATCTTTCTGAGGCGGCCCTGCTAGGTCGTATGAATTGGTGGACCGCCGAATACGGACTCTTTGGCGACCTTAATAATCCTAAAATATTTGGCGCCGGACTTCTTTCAAGCGTTGGCGAGTCTAAGAATTGTTTAAGCCCACGAGTAAAAAAATTACCCATCAGCCTTGATTGCATCAACTACTCTTATGATATAACCGAGCAGCAGCCACAACTCTTTGTCACGCCAGACTTTGCAACCTTGCTCGCTGTACTTGAGCAGCTTGCTGAAACCATGGCTTTTCGCACCGGTGGAATTTCTGGCCTCAACAAGGCGCTGCTGTCAAAGACTGTCAATACCGTCGAGCTTGATAGTGGAGTGCAAATTTCTGGTGAGCTTTCTAGAATTATTTTGGGCCGCAAATTCGATCAAGTTCATGAAGTTGCTTACTTGAGCTTTAAAGGACCCGTTCAGCTTTCACATATGGGCTTTGAAATTGACGGTCACTCTATTCGGCGACATCCAGAGGGCTTTGGCTCGCCCCTGGGACTAATTATGGGCGCACAAAAAAACATGGCGCGAATGAGCGATTCTGAATTTGCTGCCGTCGGCTTGAGGGTTGGCACAATCTGCGATTTGAAGTTTAATTCTGGCGTTAGTCTGCGCGGCGAAGCCCTACAGATTAAGCGCTCTGGCGAGGGCCGAACGCTCATTGTTACTTTTAAAAACACTCTAGTGAAATATCAAAACGAGGTTCTCTTTAAGCCTGAATGGGGAGAATACGATATGGCAGTTGGCTCGACGATAAGCTCAGTTTTTGGCGGACCAGCTGACCGTGAAACTTATTCTGCTGAGCAAGATTTCGAAGCTGCGCGTGTCCCAGAAAAGCAAATGTCTGAGGAGCTCCTAACTAAAAACTCAATATATCAGCTGCTAAATGATATGCGTTCTATGAATGTTTCTCCTGAATCGAATAATGTAGTTAAGATTTCGACGAATTTAGATAATATTTTTGCTTTGATTCAAGCTAACTTTCGTGACGAATGGTTGTTGTCTCTTGAAATCTACGAACTTGCTTTAAAGTATAGTTTAACAGAACTTGCCTCGCTCGCGCTCGCTGCCTTGCTCAGTGAAAAGTCTAAGTCGGCTGTTTTGGCAGGAATAATCGATGACGGAATCCAGCTTGCCACAAAAATTTAGGCCCGAGCTTAGTGTCGTTCTAGTACGGCCAATTTATCCTCGCAATATCGGAATGTGCGCCCGTGCACTCACTAATATGGGCGGTGGCGATTTTATTTGCATTGCCCCACAATGTGAACTCAATGATCAGGCCAAAGAAGGCGCCGCTGGGGCACAAGAAATGCTTCGCAAGGTAAGGGTATATTCATGCTTTGAGGATTTTTTCGCCAAGGAACCCGAAGGCATTCGAATTGCGCTAAGTGCTCGTGATTTACGCTCAAAGTCCGCCGAGTTTTTAGATGTTCGCATGGGAGAAATTGTCGCCCGCGAGACTCTTGAGTTCAGTCGTATCTACTTGGTGTTTGGACCCGAGGACGATGGACTTTCGCATTCTGACCTGAGTCTTTTTCATCATGTTTGTCGTCTGCCAACCTACGGAGAGTTCACCAGCCTGAATATCTCACATGCCGTTCTGCTGGCTTGCTATATATTTAGTTCGCACTTTTCTAACTTTCAAAAACCTAGCTTGGTTGTTTCGGAAGATCGAAGGCGACCCCAGTTTTTTCCGCAAAAAAGTATTCATAATTGGCTCGAGGCACTAGGCTTTAAGCTCGAAAATCGCTATGTCAATGCAGAGAAAACTCTTTGCCGAATTTTATTAGAAAATGAACCAACTTATGAAGAGCTCAAGGTTTTAGAGGCTGTGCTTCAACAAAATATTCGTAAACTTCGACTCAAAGATTCAGTTTAAATCATCAGGCTTTTAAATCGGCCTTTAAATTGGATTACTATCTCATCAATAACACTCAATCATTGCTCAACCGACATCTTTCGATGATG
Organism: Bdellovibrionales bacterium; assembly: GCA_043784965.1. Lineage (GTDB taxonomy): Bacteria > Bdellovibrionota > Bdellovibrionia > Bdellovibrionales > JAMPXM01 > JAYTQQ01. The sequence goes on along the minus strand of JAYVXS010000132.1, from coordinate 6,718 downwards.
GACAGAGACTCAGATATAAATCTTTGCCAAGCTTAATTGGTGACAACTCGCTCAACTCAAGGCGATCGGACATTTTTTCAGCGCCGAATTGTTCGGTCCATGAGAGGCCGTGGGCGCGACCAATTAGATTCGCGCCCAAAAAGAGATGGAGTCTTTGAAATCGATGCAACTCTAAAAATCCAGAAAAAGTCAGAGCTCCGCCCTCAACGAAAATAGATTTAATTTCACTTTTCCAAAGCAACATGAGTAGGTGCTCAAGATCCATTTTGCCAGCAGCATTTTTTTTAACTCGCAAAATCTGTTGGTTTTCTATCGAGCTCATCCCTTCAATTGTAGCAATAAATATTTTATTAGGACCTCGAACCTTAGCAAGATTGGATGCCGCCAGCTGAGAAAAACATTCGCCGGCCGGATCTATTAATACTACAGCGTTTTCATGTTTTTCGAATCCGCTCAGGCGAACATTTAATTTTGGATCATCTTTTAAGAATGTGTTTTTACCAATGACAACAGCGTCATATTGGGCGCGCAACTCATGACTAAATTTTCGCGCGGCCTCACCAGTGATCCATTTGCTTTCACCAGACCTTAAGCTCATTTGACCATCGAGAGAAGTCGCAACTTTCAAAGCAACAAATGTTTTTTGTTGGCGTTGGTTAAATAGAAAAATTTCAATGAGTTCATTTAATTCGACTTCAATTTCTAGTGAAGTCGTACCTGAAAACTCTACCCAGCTTGAGCACTTAACTCCGGCAGCGCGGATTTTCTCAGCCCCACGACCTGAAACTTTTGGATTAGGATCAAGTAAACCATAGGTCACTTCCTTTAAAGGAAGGCTTGCTAACATATCAGCACACGGGGGTGTCCGACCAAAGTGTGCGCAAGGCTCAAGTGTGACAAAAAGATGTGCCCCTTTTAACAAAAGTGGATCTTTAATCTTTTGAAGTGCCTCGACTTCGGCGTGGGGTTCGCCGACTTTTTTATGATATCCAGTACTCAATAGTTTTCCGCGACTATCAAGAATCACACAGCCTACGACGGGATTTGGCGATACCCAACCATGGCCTTTTTTTGCTTCTGCAATTGCCAGCTTCATCGCTTCATGTGGAGATATCACTAGCGGGATTATTTTTTCTGCCATGATTTCCAATAGTCATTGAGCTCAACTTTTTCAATAGCTGGATCGCGGTTAAGCGGCCATCGTGCATCCACCATCACCGCATATTCGTCTGTATGGGTGCGCGCACTCACCTTAGCAATCGCCTTTGGATGCGGCCCATGCGGAAACCCCACCGGATGAAAACTCATCATACCTACGTGTAAATTATCTCGACTGAAAAAATCGCCAGCATGGTAGAATAGAACTTCATCGTAATCCATATTCTGATGATAAAACGGCACTTTTAAGGCGTCAGCATCTTCTTCAAGTGGTCGCGGGCAAAAAGTACAAATAACAAAATTATTAGCTACAAATGTCGAATGTACACTTGGCGGAAGGTGGGCGCGATGGCTCATCACGGGCATCAAATGATCAATATGTAGCGTGAACGGAAAAAGATCGCCCTTCCAGCCCTTTACATCAAAAATATTCTCATCGTAAGAAATTTTGGTTATTTCTTCGGCGTGTTTGATATGAATTTCCCGAATATCGATGTTTTTTTCTCGCATAAATCTATTTAGCCCATCAAGGTTCGGCGTACCTAGCGCGTTAATGTCCCAGGGAATATGACGTCCAAGGATGCCGCGATCTGGTTCTCTGAAGTGACTCGAACAACTTTCTATGACGAAAAATTCAGTCGCTTCATTTACAATAAAACTATGGGTTATGCATTTCTGAATACAGATGTAGCTGCCGGCCTTGAATTCTAAGAGACCATATTCAGTCAAAACCACTCCCGTACCTTTATGACAGAAATACATCCAGTCGCCATCCGCATTGCGCAAGGCTTTTGGTTTTTTTGAAGGCCTCATCCACGCATATGAAAGTGTCACGTCCTTATTAAAAAGCATTCTTTGTCTGAAGTCGTCTTGCGCTTCCGGGACCATTTTAATAACATCATACATGCGTGGCTTCAAATTTCCTTCGATATTGGTCCAGCGCGTACTTGGCTTATCTTTTATGAGATGTGATACCGGGCCAAAAAAACCACCTTGCCCTTGTTCTTCTTCAAATTGACCTTCTGGAATTCCTTTGTGCGCTTGTCTTGTCGGCTCACCTTGTTTGAAGTGATACATTATAGCACCCCTCTTTTTGCTTGATCGGCCTCCATGGCATCAAATAATGCCTGAAAGTTCCCATCGCCAAAACCATCATGTCCACACCGTTGAATCAATTCGATAAATATTGGACCAAATTGATTTTTAGTAAATAACTGCAGAAGATATCCCTCTTTGTCCCCATCGGCCAAGATGGCAAGTCGTTGTAGCTCACTCAAACTTTCTTTTATATTCGGCAGTCTGCCAGGGAGCATTTCGTAATAGGCATCTGTTGGTCGATCTAAAAACTCAATTCCCGCTTTATATAGTGCCTCTACGTCGCGACAAATATTTTCAGTCAAAAAGGCGACGTGCTGTATTCCAGAGCCCTTATATTCATCCAAATATTCCTGAATTTGCGACATCCCTTCTGTTGGTTCATTGATCGGAATAGAAAATTTCTGACAAGGGGACCTCATGACCTTTGAAAGTAGACCGGTCTTTTTTCCTCGAATATCGAAAAACCTCTGTTCTTTAAAACCAAAAACCTTTTCATAAAAATCGCACCATTTCTGCATTTCGCCCTTTGGTACATTGTTTGTGAGGTGGTCTATCATAATCAAATTTTTACCACTCGGATAATGTTGTTCATCAATAAATTCAAATTTTTGATAAATGTCTCCGCGGTCAAATGTCGGCGTCCCCTTTGGGGAGGGCGTATATTGATCAATAAAATAAACTAGCGAGTCGCCGATCCCATAGATTGCGGGAAGGCTCCAAGAAGAAGTTTTTTCGCCACCAGTAAATACGCGAGCGCCCCGCTTTGCTGCCATTTCAAGAGCAATCTTGGCATCCTTTACCCTGATTCCCATGCCGCAAATCGAGGGGCCATGCATTTTTTTAAATTCAGCAGCGAATGAGTTTTCAGTTTGATTGATTATAAAATGAATATCGTTCTGACGAAAAAGCTTGAGGGCTAGGTTTTTGTGGCGCGCAACTTCTGTCATTCCGAATTGCTGAAACTTCTTGGCTAAAAATTTTTCGTCTTCTGCGCAAAACTCCAAAAACTCAATGCCATCTAGCCCTAGTGGATTATCCATTTCTGCCGCCTTTCAAAACTCATTTAATTATCGAGATCATTTATACTCGCATGGCTATACTATGACAAAGTGCTTTTAAACTAATTTTGCGCCGCTTAGAAATGTCCTTTTATGACCGGCCAAATAATAAGAGCTCGTTTTTTTGCCCAGATTTGGGTTAGATTCAGGCGCACCGGACTTAGGACCAACGACGTGTATCCAAGGATACCCGGTGGATGCCGCAGAGGAACACTAATTTTTTGACGGGCCCCTAACTCAGTTTTTGGACTTTTATCGCTTTACCGGTTAAATATTGGCCAAAAAGCATTAGACAGATTCCAATCACAATTGCGAAGTCAGCAAAATTGAAAATCCCAGTCCGTAAATCTCCCAAACCTAGATTCATAAAATCCACGACGCGCTGGTAAAGTAGGCGATCCCAGAGATTGCCAAGTCCGCCGCCAACCAAAAGCGCAAGACCTATTTGTTGGGTACGGTCCGATTGCATGCGAAACAAAGATACTGCGGCAAAAATTAGAAATCCCGCAACCAAAACCGTGAAAATCCAAAAGCGAGCATTTGCCGAAAGTCCGCCACCTAAACCCAAAAAAGCACCTGGATTTTCTGCGTATTCTAGCCTGAACATCCCATTGGCAAATTCAATGGCTTCTCGGGAGCGAAGTGCGCCCTTTGCCCAAGTTTTCGTGACCTGGTCAAGCAAAATTGTGGCAGACAAAATCAACAAAATATAGATGGCCTCTCGGGCTCTCAAAAGACTTGATTGCATTTTCGGACTTAAACTTTTTAGCTTTTGTTGAGGCATCCATCTCAAAGTATATTTATGAGAAGAGCTCTGTCAAAGCCGATTTCCTGAGCTTTGAGCGCCAACTACTAATTTATCAGAGAACTAGCCCGGATATTTCATCAGTTTCGTCGTGAAATCCTTGATTCGCAGACTGGCCTGGCGCTTGAGAGACCTTTGAGTGAGGCAACCTCAAAGCAGGTTGTCGCAATGAAAAGGTCTCGAAAACGCCAGGAGCGAAGAGCCCAGACTAGCGAAGCGCCCAGACTAGCGAAGCGCCCAGACTAGCGAAGCGGCGATTGCAACAGAAAACTGATGAAATATCCGGGCTAGAGCGCCCTCTGTCTAATGTCTAACGCCTAACGCCTACTATGAGCCATTAATGATAGAGCGAATCAATCTCGCTCTTATAGTTTTTTTCGACAATAAGTTTGCGGATTTTCATAGAAGGCGTGATCTCGCCACTTTCAACCGTAAAGTCTTTGGATAAAATTTTGTAATCTTTTATCAGTTCATGTTCACCTAAACGAGCATTGACGAGACTAATAATATTGGCTACCTGACTTTTAATATTATCATCAGCGATATGAACCTGCTCTGGATTCAAAGTAATTAAGGCGGTAATGTATTTTCGACTGTGTCCGACTATATGGACCTGTGAAATTAAATTGTGAGTCTTGAGCATGCTTTCAATTTTTTGTGGGGCAACGTATTTTCCGTTACTGGTTTTAATTAAATCCTTTTTTCTATCGGTGACACGCAAATATCCATCCTCGGTAAACTCACCAATGTCCCCAGTGTGAAACCAGCCATTATTCAGAGACTTGGCGGTGCCTTCAGGATCTTGATAGTATCCTGTCATAACCAATGGACCATTCACTAGAATTTCACCATCCGCCGCGATTTTAATTTTAGTTTTGCCGATTGGCTTGCCAACACTTCCATGACGGTAGTGACTTGGCGTATTCACTGTTACTGCAGCAGTGGTCTCAGTCAAACCATAGCCTTCAAAGATAGTAATACCAACAGCTTCAAAGAACAGCGCCATCTTTGGATCTAAGCCAGCACCACCACATACCGCACGAGTGATTTTACCACCCATTTTATCGAGAATTTTACTAAACACCAATTTCTTAGCCAAAACATATTGTGAAGCCAGTTTAAGCGATAGAAATTGGCGTTTATGGCGCCGCTCGACCACTTCAACGCCAACACGAACGGCCCAAGCAAAAATTAATTTTTTCACTGGCTGATTTTCAATTTGATGTAAAAGTCCTGAGTGAATTTTTTCAAAGAGTCTAGGCACTGCCAAAATGATACTGGGCTTGGTTAAAACAAGATTGTCTCTTATACGATCTGGATCTAATCCAAAGGCCATTGTATAGCCGACCAAGGCATGCCCCCAAATCTCGATTCGTCCGAGTACGTGAGCGAATGGTAAAAATGGCATTGAGCGATCAAACTCTGTCATTCCCACCAACTTAAAGGTTTGCGCCTCATTGACCATTTGTCGATGACCCAGACTAACCCCTTTAGGTCTGCCGGTTGTACCTGATGTGTAAATAATCGTTGCAAGCTGATCCATATCGAGTGACCCAATTGAATCTTCCAAGTTAAATTTTGTTTTTTTAATAAATTCGCGACCCGATTGAATCAAAGATTCCAGGTTCAAATTATTTTGCTCAGAAATTTGCCCAAAATTTTGCCCTGAGTTTAGACCCGAAATTAAATCTAAGCCTTCGAAGAAAATATGATTTGGAACTGCTGCAAAGGCACTTTTAACCTGAGCGTCTTTTAGTAAGTTAGGACGCTCAATAAAGACCGCCCTCATTTTTGCGTCTTTTAAAATATAAGAAACATCTTCAGGTAGTGTATTGTGAAACAGTGGAACCGTAACCGCACCAATTGATAATATGGCCATATCAGCATAAGACCATTCAAGTCTCGTTTTTGACATAATGCCGATTCGGTCGCCCTTTTTAAGGCCTAAATTGAGTAATCCTGCAGCAAGCGAATGAACTGTTGCAAAATAATCTGCCCAAGTGAAGTCTTTGCTGCTTTGGTTGCTACAAAGCATTAAAGCAATAGCTTCGGGCCGGTTCTTACAGTGATATAAGAAATGCTGACAAATCGTAGTTTCTTTGGGTTCCATACTGCCTCCAGCGCTGCTTTAAAACTGTTTTATCGCAGCCTTCATTCCAGCTAAGCTGTGGGGACTTGTCAATTCATTGCACTTGACAGCTTCGAGATATTTCAAGATCTTATTGGCTGGCAATCCCTTACTTGGAGGAGAAAAATGGAATTAGAAGTACGTGTTAAAAAGATCATAGCTAATAGTTTACGAATTGATCCGTCAAAGCTAGCCCCAGAGTGTAACTTCATGAAGGACTTGCAAGCTGACAGTTTGGATGTGGTTGAGATGGTTGTTGCTATGGAGCGTGAGTTTAATATTCAGATCTCGAATGATGATGCTGAAAGCATGCGCACCGTTGGCGGAGTATTCGATTACTTACGCCGCCAAGGTCACTGTTAGATAAACAGATTAATAAACTGCTAGTTTAAATTTCCGGTAGCAGGGATGCCAGCGCGAGCTGGCTTTTGTTCAAATACCATCTTAATGATCATGATGACCATGCCCGAC
>JAYVXS010000131.1:0-5697 GCA_043784965.1 Bdellovibrionales bacterium | reverse complement strand
CTGCTTTGAGGTTGCCTCACTCAAAGGTCTCTCAAGCGCCAGGCCAGTCTGCGAATCAGCGATTTCACGACGAAGCTGATGAAATATCCGGGCTAGCGACAGCTGGCAAAGTGACAGACTGAGCACTTGCAATCACGATAACTTGAGCATTACCGATACAAGTGGGAGTCAAACCCACTGCGATCCCGGGATCAGGACAAGCCCTTGCAGAAAAAGTCAGACTTCTACCCGCCCCTGTTGCATCGCTGATCTAGGGACTAATTATAACACTTGTGCCTGGCACAACTTCAGGCTGATCAGCGATCAACGCCATCACGCGAAGCGAATCTGGCTGCGAATGCACTGGCAAGTCATTATTTGAGCACGCACTGATGAAAATAAAAATACCCGCGATTACAAAGTGGATCATTAAAATTCTCCTTGCACACCAAGCGTCGGCAGAATGGGCAATCCATTGACTGTGGCACTCTGTAAATAATTATAAGAGTAAGTAATGGTTTCTGGATTTTTATGATTGGTTAAATTTTGAATATCGAGGTAAGCCGATAAAATCCAAGTGTCATAGATCCACTTCTTATCAACGCGAATGTCGAGAGCGAAGAAAGCAAGCAACATCGACCTCTTGAGGCTGTGGCGGCTGATAATAAATACCGGCCGCCCCCTTTAGCCAAAGACTGTCTGAAAAACTGTAGCGGTCTGCCAGTCGAGGCGCCAAAAGAACCTGATGACTCTGCGTAAAGTAATCCAACCTCAAACTCGGCATCAATTTATTATTGAGGCCGAAAAGATCTAGTGTGTTTTTAAAATAGAAGCCAAGATCGACATCATCGCGTGAAATATCTGCGTTTACCACCGAAGCGCCTGAAGTTGGATCCGTGATGCCACCTTGGCGGGTTGCAACCGGCAGCCTAAAGCCATAACTGACATGGACGAACTTTATATCCAGCCCGTAGTTGCTGAACCAAGATTTGAAATATCTTTTCTCGAGATCGGCTCGCAGGTCGGCATTAAGGGTTGCAAGAATCGGTAATCCAGCTTCTAGTTTCAGTTTTTCTTTCATCATATAGCTTTTAACTGAGCGATCAACTGCATCTGCTCGCCCACTAGGCAGACTCAAGGCTGAAGAGAGTGCCCCTGCCGTAATTAGCTTGGGATTTTCTTTTATCCAAAGTTCTAATTTAGCCCATTGCAAATCTCGAATGAAGGACTCCACCTTCATAGCTTGTGACTCAGACCAGCTTTTAAAGCCTACGAGCCTTCGTTGAACGCCAATCATGATGCTAACCGACCAAATGGATAGACCGAACAAGCTGAGTAAAACAATTTTTTCAAGAATCTAAGTGGCAATCAGCAGGATAGACATCGCAACTTCCTTACGCGAGGCTCAATTTAAAGCGATGCGTTTTTCAAAATTTATTTCACAAACTAAGCTTTACTATGTTTCAATCTAGAGGTTCTGTCTATAAGTTCAAGCAATAGCTGCATTGAGCTTAGAACGACCCTTGCTATAAATGCCAACTAAAAATGGATTCAATAACTATGCAAAAAATAATCAACGACTTCGTACTTGAAATTGCAACCGTCAACGGCAGTGGTAGTCAATCGGCGAATAATATTTTGCTAAAGTCTATTTTCAGAATGGGCATCCCGGTAGGCGGCAAAAATTTGTTTCCCTCTAATATTGCTGGCCTGCCAACTTGGTTTACCATTCGCGCCAATGCAAAGGGCTATACGGCACGACGAGAAGACGTTGATATTGTTGTCGCGATGAATGCGCAAACCTTACTTGAAGACGTGCGCAAAATAAAAACTGGGGGCGTTTTTATTTACAATAGCGATCTCAAAATCAAAGTCGAAGGGCTTCGCACCGACATTTTGAACATCGGCATTGACTTTAAACAACTGGTTGATCAGGCAACCGAACAAATTAAAATTAAAAAACTATTAATCAATATGGTTTATGTAGGAGTGCTCGCTCATCTTCTCAAAATTGATAGCGAGATTTTACATTCAGCAGTCAAAGATACCTTTAAAGGTAAAGACAAAGTTCTCGATGCAAATTTCAAAGCTCTTGAGGTGGGGCGGCAATATGCAGCCACCAATCTGACTGGGGAATTTGCTTTTGCAAGTGAGAAAATGAATGCCAATCAAGGCAAAATTTTAGTCGAAGGCAATCTCGCAGCTGCGATGGGAATGGTCTTTGGCGGCTGTACTTTTGTTTCTTGGTATCCCATTACACCGTCTAGTTCAGTAGCTGAAAATTTTATTTCAATGGCCGAAAAGTATCGCAAAGATTCTACTGGTAAAAATACCTTCGCCGTAATTCAAGCTGAAGACGAACTCGCTGCTATCAGTATGGTGGCCGGAGCGAGCTGGGCCGGAGCTCGCGCTATGACTGCGACCAGTGGACCAGGATTAAGTCTTATGTCTGAAGCTGCTGGGCTTTTTTATTATGCTGAGATCCCGGGAGTGATTTGGAATATTCAACGAGTCGGCCCGTCTACGGGTCTCCCGACTCGAACCATGCAGGCCGACATTAATATGGCATACAATATGAGCCATGGTGATACGAAGCATGTCTTGCTGTTTCCAGCAACAGCCGACGAGTGTTTTGATTTTGCTGGCGTTGCCTTTGATCTCGCCGAGCGCTTGCAAACTCTAGTTATTGTTATGAGTGATCTAGATCTCGGCATGAACTATTGGATCACCAATGAATTTATATATCCTGAAAAACCTTTCGATCGTGGCAAAGTTTTAAATGCCGCCCAACTTGAAAAAATGACGACTTATCAGAGATATGGAGATCCAGATGGCGACGCCATTAGTCAGCGCACCCTACCTGGCACTCACTCAGACAAAGCCGCATTTCTCACTCGCGGATCTGGTCACAATGAAAGCGCACAGTATACCGAAAGCTCGCCGCAATATCTTAAAGTTCTTGAACGCATTGCGCGCAAATTTGAAACGGCTCGCAATTGGGTTCCAAAGCCAATTGTTGATGTAACGGAAAAAACTAAAATTGGCATTATTGCTTTCGGCTCAAGTGATGCCGCAATTCGAGAAACTCGTGACCTCCTAAATGCGAAAAATATTGCGACTGACTATTTGCGCTTAAGGGCACTACCATTCACAACAGAAGTTGATGATTTCATAAATAATCATGAACGCATTTATGTAGTTGAGCAAAATCGTGACGGCCAAATGTTAGATATCATGCGGGCCGAGTATTTTGAAAGTTCGCTAAAACTTAGAAGCGTGAAGCATTATGATGGCTTGCCAATTCACGCCTTGGGTATTTTCACACAAATAGTAGAGCAAGAAAAAAATGGTCCGACTTGGGCTAAGAAAAAATCTTCGATAGCAAAGGAGCTCATAATATGAGTACGCCAGAAACAGCAGCCCCTACTTTAGCAAAAAATCGATTGGGACTTGAACGGGCCGCTTATGCCGGAGGTAAGTCCACTCTTTGTACCGGCTGCGGTCATGACTCGATCACAAATCATATCATCTCGGCTTTTTATTTGTCTGATATCAATCCTTATGATGTGGCGAAAATGTCGGGCATCGGATGCTCGAGTAAGACACCCGCCTACTGGCTGTCGAAGTCATCGGGTTTTAATTCGATCCATGGTCGCATGGCTCCCGTTGCAACTGGTGCTAAAGTTGCAAATCCGAAACTCATGACTCTTGGAGTAAGCGGCGATGGTGATACCGCCAGTATCGGCCTCGGCGGCTTTGTTCATATGATTAGACGAAATATCCCAATGACTTATTTGGTAGCCAACAATGGTGTCTATGGGCTTACCAAAGGCCAATTCTCAGCGACCTCAGACTTAAAATCGACGCAAAAAAATGGTGCAGCCAATCCGTTTAATAGCATTGATTTGTGTTCACTCTCAATTGAACTGGGCTGTACTTTTGTGGCGCGATCTTTTTCAGGAGATGCTAAACAGCTGGTGCCTTTGATTCAAGCGGCCTTTAAACACAATGGCATGGCATTTATCGATATTATTTCGCCGTGTGTGACATTTGCGAATCACGAGGGCGCCACCAAATCATTTAACGCCGTACGCGAACACAATGTTCAGCTGCAAGAACTCGGATTCGTGCACGCGCTTGAAGAAAAAGTGGTCGACTATCCAGAAGGCACCAGTGAAGTTGTTGAGATGGAAGATGGCTCCCGCCTGACCCTACGCAAATTAGATTCTCGCAAGCATGATTTGCATGATGGCACCAATGCTATTTCAGTTTTGCGAGACTCGCGTGCCAAAGGCGAAATTCTAACTGGGCTGTTTTACTTCAAGGCTGGCGAAAAAAACTTTATGCAAACACTTAATCTATGCGATACGCCACTACCTTTTTTAACTGAAAAAGAGGCCAGGCCCTCTCGTGAGGTTTTTAATAAATTATTAAGTGATCTTAAATAAATCTCGACTAGGTGATATCTTTGGTTGAACAATGACTTAAAAATTCAAAGCGGGTGTCGGATTTACGTTTAAAATCGCCACGTAAATCACTGGTCACGGTCGTGCTCTCAGGGTCCTGGACTCCTCTTGAGACTACACAATAGTGCTTGGCGTTTATATGAACCGCAACATTCTCAGTATCCAATACCTTCACCAGACAGTCGGCAATTTGTTTAGTTAAGCGTTCTTGTACCTGTGGTCTTCGTGAGAAAAAATCAGCAATGCGATTGATTTTTGAAAGCCCAATGACCTTACCCGCTGGGATGTAGGCAATTGTTGCTTTACCGTCAATCGTCACAAAATGATGCTCACAGGTTGAAATAATTTTCACATCTCTCACGACGATCATTTGATCATACTTCATTTCATTTTCAATCAGCGTAATTTTTGGAAAATGATCTGCGTTGAGGCCCTTGAAAAGCTCTTTGACATACATCTTAGCAATGCGCTTGGGACTCTCTCTCAACGAGTCATTTTCAAGATCCAAACCTAAAGTATTTAATATTTTCTCAAAATGCCCGGTGATAATTTCAATTTTTTGTTCGTCAGACAAACCATTATCTACTAATGGCGTCGGCGTGACCATTTCCAGTAGCTCTTTTACTGATATTTTTCGCTCTTTTTGCATAAAGATCTCCTGACTCGAGGTGCATTTTGAAATAAGCTTCGTATAACTTAAACCATAAGTAGGCGCAATGCAAAATATCGAGCCAATCAAATGTCAACTTCAGATCGCGGGCTATGAAATCAGAGCCATTCGATGCGGTTTTTTCGGACTCGATGGTGGTGCCATGTTTGGCACTGTCCCGAAAGTTCTTTGGGAGAAAACCAATCCAGCGGATGCGCACAATCGCATTAGTATGCAGACGCGCCTGCTACTATTAACCTCTAAAGATCGAAATATTTTGATTGATACAGGCATGGGCTCTCATTTCATTGAAAAACATGGCGAAAAATTGGGTACCAAATTCGCTGAACTCTATGGCGTTATAGGCGAAAGCCAACTGGCTTCTGAACTTGCAAAATATGGGCTAAAAACATCAGATATCACCGATGTGATTCTCACTCATTTACATTTTGATCATGCTGGCGGCGCCACCAAGTTTGACGGCGAAAAGTTGGTTCCTAGCTTTGAGAAAGCTAATTACTATTTACAAGCCGCTAACTTTGCAACCGCCACCCAGCCAAATATTAGAGAAAAAGCTAGTTATCTCTCTGCCAATTGGCAAGC